>NZ_JAMYOR010000036.1:0-65992 GCF_040319965.1 Mesorhizobium sp. M0830
ATTATTCCCCCTCCCGGCCCCCGCCCCCCCCCGCCCCCGGGGGTTGGCGCCCCGCCCCCCCCCCCGAGGGGGGTGTTCAAGCGCCAGCATAAATTCCACTCACCCCGCCGTCCGCGCCAGCTGCATATCCACGAACTGCACGCCTTTGGCCGCCACCCCAGCCCATTCCGAATCTGCATCGAGGTCGAGATATCGCACCCACAGCCTACGCGCCTCCAGCAAATTGCCGGCGTCGAATTCCAGCCTCGCCAGGTTGAACACCGGATCGGCATAGGTCTTGTCCAGTGCGATTGCCTTCTGCAAATGCCTTCGCGCCGAAGCCTCGCGGCCTTGCTCGCTCATCAGTCCGGCGAGGTTGAACCACGCCTCGACGAAAGCCGGATCAAGCTTTATCGCCCGGGCATAATCGTGTGCGGCGTCCGCCGCGTGGCCGCCGGCGCGCAGGCAGTTGGCGCGGTTGAAGGCTGCAATCGCGTCACTCGGATCGATGGTCAGGCAGCGCTGGTAGAGTGCGGCCGCCCCGTCATGGTCGCCCCCCTCCTCCGCCGCTTCGGCCTCGGCGAACAGCTCTTCCAGCGTGTCGTCGCCCTCCGCCCCGGCCGTCCCGAGATCGAACAGCAACTGCCCGTCGAGTTCGCTCTGGCCGTCCTCAAGGTAGATCGCATCCGCGCGCCCGTGCTGCGAGCCGACATTGAGCGACTTGGCGGTGAGCGAAGCGACCGGGCCGGAACGATGGACGGAGCGCGCGATCGCGCCCCATGTCGCACCACCGGCGATGAGCCCGGCATATTTGCGCGCCAGGATCAGGTCGCGGAAGGAGTACGGTTCTGCGTCATGCTCGAACGCATCGAACAGGCTGAGCAGGTCGAGGTCGGCGCCCGATAGCCGCGATTGCTCGATCAGCGATTGACGCGACAGCGAAGATGCTTCCGGCGCCTTCATCAGCCCGAGTAGCCGCAGGAAACCGTTCTCGCTGAGGAGTACGCGCCCGGCTGTGCGCTCGGCGGCGACGCGGCGCTCGATCTCGGAGTCGCCGTTCTTCGTCAATCCAGCCTTGGGGAGCAGCGTGCGGCCGAACACGACATGGGTCGTGCGCCGGGTAATACCACGCCGCAACTGGCCGTGCTGGCGTTCCACTTCGCGCGCGGCCAGCCTGAGCGGAAACGCCGCCAGCGCGCCGACAGTGCCGAAGACGGCCCTCGGGACGGCCGGTGCCGTCATTTCTTGCTCTTGCCGACCGCCTTCAGCAGATTGGCCTTCAGCGGATTTTCAGCAGCGCCGCCCGCTGCCGCCTTCCTGGCGGCGGGCTTGGCAACCTCGTCGGCCTTGCTCTTCGACTTGGCCGGCGGCTTCGATTGCGAAAGGCTCGCCTTCAGCGCATCCATCAGATTGATGACATTGCCGCGCTCGGGTGCCGCCGCGATGATCGGCTTGTGGCCCTTCAGCTTCTCGCGGATCATCGCCATCAGGGCGATCTCATAGCGGTCCTCGTAGTTCTTCGGATCGAAGGTGGTTTCCTTCTGCTTGATCAGGGCTTCGGCGAGCTGCAGCATTTCCGGATCGGGCTTGCCGGCCGGGATGTTGCCAAAATATTCAGCCGTGCCACGCACTTCGTTCGGGTTCCTCAACGTGCACACGAACATGCCGTTCTCGCGCGCGCCGATCGTCACCACGCGTTCCCTGCTGGACAGCACAAGGCGGGCGATCGCCAGCTTGCCGGATTTGCGCATGGCTTCGCGCAGCACGGCGAAGGTCTCTTCCGCCATCGCGCCATCGGGCGCCAGATAGTACGGCGCGTCCTGATAGATGACGTCGACCTCGCCCTCATCGACGAAAGCCTCGATGTTCATCGTGTGGTTGGATTCGATGCGCACCGCGTCGAGGTCGGCATCATCGATGATGATGTACTGCTTGTCCTCGTATTCGTAACCCTTGACCAGGTCAGAACGCTCGACGAGCCCGAGTTCGGGGTCGACCGGCTTCATATTGATGCGGTTATGGGTCGTCTTGTGCAGCTGGTTGAACGAGATGCGTTCGCTGGCACTGGTGGCGGGGTATAGTCGCACCGGACAGCTGACCAGACTGAGTTTGAGGTAACCTTTCCAACTTGCCCTGGGCGCCATGAAACACTCCTACGCGGTCATGCACTGACTTTTTAGCTTGAGCATGATCTTATCCGAAAACCGGTTCCCACTTTTCGGGATCATACTCTCTGCAGCGCTTTTCGTCCGAAGGACGAACGAGGCTGCGGAAATCCTACACCGACCCCGCACGATACAGGGAAATTCCTGACGAAATGTTCCGGTACGTCTTTGTGGTCGTGAGTGGAGAATAATTCAAATTGTCGGAAGCGTCGATGGACTCTGGGCTCGGCTTCGCCGGACCTGGGTTCCTCGCCCCCATGAAATGGGGGAGAGGTGGCTCGGCGAAGCCGAGACGGAGAGGGGGAATGGCGCAACCCTATCCCAAGCTGGATCAGAGAAGCCATCTTCAACCGCTGGCGCCGCCCCCCTCTCCGTCCGCTTCGCGGACACCTCTCCCCCATTTCATGGGGGCGAGGAACTTAGTTCTTCAAGGTAGGCAAATCCCGCGCGAACTCGTCAATCTCCGCCCATGGATCCCCCGACGTCGCCAGCAGTCCCGGCAGCGAGGAATAATTCAGGTCCTGCGGCGCATCGATGGATTCGAGGTCGCTCCAGCTCACCGGTGTCGAGGCCGGCAGATTGGTGCGGGCGCGCAGCGAATAGGGCGCCGCCGAGGTGTGGCCGCGCGCGTTGCGGTGATAGTCGATGAAGATGCGCTTTTGCGGTTGTCCTTGCCCATGGTGGTGGTGAAGGTGTCGGGCGCGGTGGCGGCCAGATGCGTGGCTATGGCGCTGGTCGCCTGGTGCAGCTTCTTCCAGTTCTGCTTGCCCGTCACCGGCACGGTGATGTGGATGCCGCTGCCGCCGGAGGTCTTGGCGAAGGGCACCAGCCCCAGCCCCTCCAGCTCGCCTTTGATGTGCACGGCGGCCTCGATCACCTCGCGCCACGAAATCCCCTCGCCGGGATCGAGGTCGAAAACGATCTGGTCGGGCCTGTCGAGGCTGGTGCGGTGGGTGCCCCAGGTGTGGAATTCGACGACGCCGAACTGCGCCAGCGCCAGATAGCCTTTTGCGCCTTCGACCGAGAGGTAGGATTTGGTCTCGCCCTCGGAGTTGGTCGCCTCGAACGTCACCACCGAGGGCGGCATGCCGGTAAAGGCATGACGCTGGAAGAAACAGTCCTTCGGCAGGCCGGTCGGGCAGCGCACCAGCGACACCGGCCGCCCGAGAATGTGCGGCAGCATGAAGTCGCCGACCAGCGCGTAATAGACGGCGATGTCGAGCTTTGTCGGGCCGGTCTTGCCGAACAGCCGCCGCGTCGGGTTGGTCACCCAGATGGTGGCGAGATCAGCTTCCGAGATCAATCGCTTGCGTGTTGACGACACCGGCGTCGACAGGCCGACATCGCGCAAGCCCCGAAAAACCGCGTGGCGCAACGCATTGTCCGAAGTGCGGTTGGCGTAGTGGATGCGGGCCGAGAGCAGCGGCTTCACCCAGTTCATCTCGCGCATGATTTCGCGCGGCGCCCCCTCCGGCGCCCTCGCTCCTGCCGTGAGCGGCTCCAGCCTGGCGAGCAATTCAGCGGCGGTGCCGGCATCGAAGCCGGTGCCGACCTTGCCGCGATAGTGCAATTCACCGTCCTCGAATTCGGCAAGGCCGAGGGCTGCAAGACCTTCGGCCGCATCCGATGTGGTGTAGCCGGCAATGACGAAGTCATCGCTTTGCAGTGCCTTGGTCTTGGTCCAGCTCTTGGTGCGGCCACTCTGATAGGTTGCGGTGGCGCGCTTGGATACGATACCCTCCAGCCCGAGTTCCGACGCCTGGTCGTAGAGCCCCTGCCCGGAGCCCTCGACGTGGTCGGAGAACTGGATGGCGGAATTGGCGCCGAGGCCGGACAGCAATTGCGCCAACAGCGCCTTGCGCCGGATCAGCGGCGCCTTGGTAAGGTCCCAGCCGTCGAGATGTAGAAGGTCGAAGGCGTAGAAGTGCAGCTTGCTGCCGGCGCCCACAGCCAGCGCGTCCTGCAAAAGCGCGAACCGGCTGATGCCCTTGGCGTCGAGCACGACGATCTCGCCGTCGATGATGGCATCGCGGCATGGCAGCTTGGCGAAGGCGCTGGCCAAGTCGCCGTAGCGTTTCGTCCAGTCGATGCCGCCACGGGTGATCAGCCTGACCACACCCTCAGCGACATGCGCCATGGTGCGGTAGCCGTCGAATTTGATCTCGTGGACCCAGGCCTCTTTGGTGCCCTCGCCATCCGGTGGTTTTGGCACCTGCGTTGCCAGTTGCGGTTCGATGCGGCTGAGTGCCGGGGCCTTGAACGCGCCTGGCAGCGCGCCCGGCTTCAGCGAACCCTGCTTGGGTGCGGGTTTGGCGGCCGGTTTCGCTGGCGCCACGAGCTCCTCGATGCGTTTCCCGGATTTGACGCTTTCGGGCCGCGCTGTGAGAATGTCGAGCGCGGTGTCGGAAGCGAGGTCACGCTCCTTGAACAGCAGCCAGTTTTTCTTGCTCGGGTCGTCGCCGGGTTTCGGCTTCAGCCTGGTCAGCATCCAGCCGCCATTGAGCTTCTCGCCGGCCAAACGGAACTTGAAGGCACCGGTCTTGAAACTCTTCTCGACGTCGTCCATCGGCGCCCAGGTGCCAGTGTCCCAGACGATCATCGGCCCGCCGCCGTACTCGCCCTCGGGGATGACACCCTCGAAGTCGATATATTCGAGCGGATGATCCTCGGTCTCGACCGCCAGGCGCTTGTCGGCCGGATTGAGCGAAGGCCCGCGCGGCACCGCCCAGCTCTTCAGCACATCGCCGACCTGCAGGCGCAGATCGTAGTGATCTGCAGTGGCGTGATGCTTGTGGACGACGAAGCGGTTGCCTTCGCTGGCAATGAGCCCACCGGCCGGTTCCGGCGTCTTCGAGAATTCGCGTTTGGCGCGGTAGGTTGTGAGCTTGGGGGGCGGCAAAGCTGCCGATCTCCCCCCTTGCGGGGGAGATGTCCGGCAGGACAGAGGGGGGTGCTGTCCCACCAGCATTTCGGATTTCCCGGCGCGGTGCGAACGGATGGAAGTCACGCTCTCAATCGTCGGTGGCCGGTACAAGTTCCAGTTCCGCCGGTGACAGCCCCTGCTGCAGCTGGCTCAACCGGAATTCATCGACCCAATAAGCCTCGCCGTCGACCAGAACGCGGGCCTGGTATGTGCCGGCGGAGAAGCTCTGCGCGGTGATGTAGACCTTGTGGCGATCGAGCGCCTTGCGAACTGCTGCGCGCTTGGAGTTCTGGCCGATGACGGGACTGAACATGACGCTGCCCTCGGTCGCCCTGACACTTAACGCGGCCGCTTCCGCAGCCTGGCGACTGGCCTCAAGGATGACGGAGACGCGCAGTCCTGTCAATTTCAGGCGTTGGCGCTAGGCACGAACGCAACGCGGCGAACTTTTCGCCATGGGTTACGGGCGGCCCTTATTGGAGCTGTCTTCAGCTGCCGACAGGGACCGCCCACCCGCCTTGCGTCCTTCCCAAGACAGGAGATCAGATAAGCGCATCGACCCCGACCCGCTTTGACCTGGATCAACCGCGAAATGCGGCGATGGGTTTTCCCCTTGGCAAGCGGCGCTTGCCCACCCGGCGCGACGATGCCGGAGCCATGCTTGCACCGGCCGCCATAAATGGCGAACGATCATGGCGCCGGCGCAAAGCTATTGGTCCTGCGAAAAACTCCGCCGCTGTCGAAATCCGCTCCCAGCGAACGACATTGGTGCGGCGCCGACGGACATCGCGGCGTTGATCACGCCAGATAACAAGGAGTCCCAGCATGGCCAAGATGCTTGTCATCTACAAAACCCCCGCCGATCCGGCGGCCTTCGACCGTCACTATTTCGATATCCACCTGCCGCTCGCAAAGCAGCTTCCCGGCCTGCGGCGCTACGACGTCAGCAAGCAGCCGATCGTGAACCTATCGCCGGGCGAGGTGCCCTACATCGTGGCGACCCTCTATTTCGACAGTCTGGAGGCCATTCGCATCGCCTTTGCCAGCGAGATCGGCAAGGCCTGCGCCATTGACCGGCGCATATACGCACCTAAAGACGACGATGCGATGATGCTGCTTTTCGATTCAGAGGCGATGTGAAGTGTAAGACGGTCGGTCCGGAGTGCGTCAAACAAAGAGTTTGCAGGGGTAGCCGCCCTCAGGGCTTCAATCGGCGCAGGCCGCGCACCAGGCTTTGAACGGTCGTGAACAGCCGCGGATTGGATCGCACCGTGCGCTCGGCCCGTCCGCGAAGCGAAGCGACGGCCGCCACGCTCTTGCCGAGCAGCGTCGGCGTTTCGTCGATCTCGGCCAGAACGGAACCCTCGGCGCCGAACTGATCCTTGTAGGACTGCCCACCCACCGAAAGGTCGAAATAGTCGAAGCCCTTCTGGCGCGCCCATACCATCAACCGACCCATGATCAAAATGCCGGCCGAGACGTTGCCCACCAGGTCCTGGTCTATCCCGATCACGAGCGTGTGCAAGGTGCCTCGTCGGACCAGCGTGTACTGCGCGGCGACCCAATCCTCACCGGTACGCAATCCGAAGACCCGCACCGATCCGTCTGACAGGCCCTGAAGGGCGGCATCTCGATAGAAATCGACAACCGCCGGCTGGGCCAGCAGGTCGAAACGCCCCAATCGGCGAAAGCGCTTGAGCCGCATCTCGACAAGCGTCGCGAAGATAGTCGACACCAGGGCCGGCGTGTCGGCCTCGACCAGATCCGTCAGGCCGTGCCGCTCAAGCCGGCGCCAATCCTTGTTGAAGGTTTTGACAAAGGACGGCCTGCCATTGCGCTTGATCAGAGTTTCCGGGTCGCCGTCCAGGACGAGGCCGGATGTGATCTGGTTGGAATCGCGGGAGGCCGCCAGCATCGCCAATGGATTGGCCACGCCGTACAGCTGGCGCGGAATTCCCCTGATAAGGATCCGATCCGCCGGCGGCAGGACGGACCGCACCGCCGCCCATGCCGCTTCGGCACCCTGGCTGGTCCATGGGCTCGCGTCCGCCAAAAGCGGCGCTGAATAATCGCAGACATCGCAGCTCAGCCATTCTATCACCCGATGTCCGAACCTCGAACTCCGCATCAGCGGCATGAGCATTTTAAGGTCGCCGGTTCCGGCGTCAGCCACCTCAACGACCAGCAGTTCGGCGCCTGCGGGCATCAGCCGCTTGGCGACCTCCTCGACCCACGCGTAATGCTGATGGGCGGTGCAAACACCATCTGCCTGGCATTGAAGCCAGAGTGGTTTGACCGCTTCGAGGCTGGCGTGCAGCCGCGCTGTGTAGGCATCGTTGGCGACGGTTACGGGACTGGAAGCCTGCCCTTCGGACAAGCCGGTCGCCGCAGCACTTTGCGCTGCCTGGCCTGCCATATCTTCTCCTATCGTTTTGCCGTTGCGAACGGGACTGCCCGCCGCCACGAACCCAATCGGCTGTAACGCGCCTCATCTGGATGCTCGAGATTCCATATGCGGTGATGCGCAAAATACCATGATGCCGCGAGCACGAAGGTCTCGGAGACGGCTGAACCCACCAACGCCCATGGCGGAGACGCAATCGCCAGCAGGATCGCGATCAGTACTAGCCCGACGACCGCACCGCCCATCGTGGTGAACGCAACGATCCGGAAATCGCCGAGTATTTCAAGCACGATGCGGGGCATGATGTAGAGCATGATCGGGACAAAATTCGCGATCACGAAAAACCCGATGAAGCCGACCGAGGCATCCTGGAGGGCCTGGGATTTTATTGTCGGCAGGACGAACATGATCGCGCACCCATAAACCAGGCCGCCGAGCCCCATGACGATCGCCCACATCTTTGCCTGCGCCCAAACACGGCCTGTTTCGTGGTTCCGCATCAGCCTCGCCAGTTCTGGCTGCGTCATGTTTACGAAAGCAAGACTGATGATGCGCAGCGGCGCAAACAGCACCAGGACCGCCGCCAGCGGTGCATAGGCGGCAGGCCCGGCAATGCCCGCGACCAGCAGCGCCAGACATTGACCCTGGATGTTGGTTGTGGTCGCGCTGAATGCCGACCAGCGCAGCTGGTGCCAGAGCCTGATATAACGTCGTCGCGTCGGCATACGGAAGCTGACGCGAAGTGTGCGCCGAGCCAGCCGAACCAGGACGAAAATGCCGAACACATTTGCCACGGCAAGTGCATAGAACACCATCTGCAGCGGCTCTTGGGCCAGCCAGATCGTCAGCCCTGTCAGGAAGGTGCCGACCATAGTAAAAGCCGCATCGCTGATGGAAACGACCACCTGCTGGCGACGCGCGAAGAATGCCGTGCGCATATGGCTGCGCAGCGACCACGCGCCGACGAAGCAGCCTGCGGCAATTCCGCTTGGATCGCCAAGCAGATGCATCAAGATTGCCGTGCCGACGGCCATCAGCAACGCCACGATCAGCGCCGCCGTTCCGAAGGCCACGTCATGGGCGTCGACGCCGGCGCTGTTGGTGCTTTTGCTCATCCATATGCTGGCGGGAACGGCGGTGAGCGACCTGATGTAGGACAAGCCGACGCCGCCCATCACCATGGCAATGGCGAAGAGGCCGTAGCCCTGCGCCGACAGCAAGTGCAAGAGCGCGATGTTGAGGGCAAAATGAAAGCCGCTCTGCATCGCCTCGCCGCCGATCATCAGCACGAGCCGTCGAACCAGATGGCTCGGGAACGCAAACGTCACGGCCTTGTCTCCGCTTCGCGGGCTGCCCGCGCCCGGCCCGGCCTCGCCATGGTCGTTCTCAGCTTGTCGGCGGCGAGCGCCGCGATCGCGGCCGCGGCGACCGGCTCACTGAAGATCGTCTCGTAACGCTTGCGGCCGGCTGCGACGAACCTACGCCAGGCCTGGGGTCGCAGGATGATCTCCTGCAATTTCACGGCAAGAGCTCCTGCGTCGCCAGGCGGAACATGCCAGCCGGTCTCGCCGTCGCTGACCACTTCCACCAGCCCGCCGATCGCCGATACCAGTGGCGGGCGGCCATAGGCCATCGCCTCGATGGCGACGCGCCCCAGCGATTCCGGACGCCGCGACGGCACGGTGACGATATCGGCCCAGCGGTAGTGCTCCGAAGGGTCAGGCACGAAAGGCAAGACGCCGACGCGCCCGGTGAGACCCATGGTCTCGACCAGTTCGGCCAACGCGCGCTCGCGCTCGGTACTTTCGAAGGCTCCGCCGACCAGCCGCACTTCGATCCTCGCCTGCAGAGCCGGCGGCATCGCGGCAATCGCCTCCAGCAGCACCTCCTGCCCCTTGATCCTGTTGATGCGGCCGAGCAGCAGCACGCGCAACGGGCGCTTGCCATCATAGGTCGTCGGCTCGACCGCCGCCGGCCCGGCGACACCGTTGTAGACGACATGCGTTCGCACGGCCTTGTGTTCGCCGAACGCGGCGCGCGTTGCGCGCGAATTGAAGATCAGATCCGCATGGCTCCAGTGCATCAGGCCGACGAGTATCCTGCGCATGGTGCCTTCGGGAATCTCATGGATATGCAGGACGGCCTTGCGGGGAAGAAGGCGCGCGGCCAACGCATAGTCGGCTACGATCGAGGTGTTGACGTAAACCAGGTCGCAATCCCTGAGACGCCGGTACGCCCTGAACACGGCAACCGGCAATCGAGCCATCTCTACCGTCGCAAGGCGCGCTATCGCCTGACGTCTCAGCACCCAGAGCGGTTCGAAGACGATCCGGCTGGCATGGGCTTCCAAAATTTGCACGATCGGTCCACCGCGCGGCAGAACCACCTCGATGTCGGCCGACGGAAACGCCGAGCGCAACGCAGCAACGCTCTCCGCGAAGCTGCGGTCCGAACCATAGAGTTCATAGCCCTGATGAACGCAGGCAATCCGCATCTTTGTTTCCCGCCAGGTGCTACAACCATCGCGCTGGACGATATGTGCAGAGGCATTTCCGCAAGAATCATGCCGGGCTCGGCAGGCCGACTACCGGCCGCACGACCCTGGCACTGCTTCGTCTCGATACAGCTAAGCACAGAAGAGTTGACCGAGAATGAAACAACCACCGGGTCCAACACCGTTTTTTTACAACCCAGCGCGATGATCGCCCCCTGGGAACGCTGAAACAGGGAGACGGCACGGAAGTTGCCGTCTGTTTCCTAAAAATTCAGCAATTACTGATATGTAGAAGACGACCTGAAAGTGCCGCCGGCCATGAAACCAGAGACGCCTGCTATTCTGATCCTGGGGACCCGCGGCATACCCGCGGCCCATGGCGGCTTTGAAACCTTTGCCGAAAGACTGGCACTGTTTCTTGTCGCGCGAGGCTGGAAGGTCGCCGTCTATTGCCAGGACGAGGTCGAGCGGATCGACCAGCGGGTGCGCAGCGAAACCTGGCGCGGCATCGAACTCATCCACATCCAGGTTGCCTCCAAAGGGCCGCGTGCGACTTTGGAATTCGACTGGCAATGCGTCCGCGACGCCGCCGGGCGGCAGGGCGTCTGCCTCGTACTCGGCTACAATGGCGCAATGTTCCTGACCTGGCTCAGGCTGAAGCGGCGCAAGATCTTCACCAACATGGACGGCATCGAGTGGCGGCGCCCCAAATGGGGCATGGCGGCACGCGCCTGGTTCTGGCTCAACGAGTGGATCGGCGCCTGGGCCTCGCATCGGCTGGTGGCCGATCATCCCGCCATCGCCGATCACCTGGCGACGCGCCGGCCACGCAGTGCCATCGCCACCATCGCCTATGGCGCCGATCCGGTGACATCGGCACCGGAAGCGCCGGTCCGTGCGCTCGGCCTGGAGCCCGGGCGCTATCTGGTCTCGATCGCGCGCATCGAGCCAGACAACAACATACTGCCGATCGTCGGAGCCTTTTGCTCCGCCAAGCGCGACATGAAGCTGGTGGTGCTGGGAACGCTGTCCGACGACATCCCCTATCATGTCGCCATCCGCAAGGCGGCGAACGACTCGGTGGTTCTGCCGGGCGCCATTTACGACCAAGCGACCGTCAAGGCGCTGAGGTACCACGCACGCGCCTATCTGCATGGCCACACGGTGGGCGGCACCAACCCGTCGCTGGTCGAGGCGCTGGCCGCAGGCAACATGGTGATCGCGCACGACAATCCCTATAACAGGTGGACCGCGGGTGCGGCGGCAATCTACTTCACCGACAAGGACAGTTGCGCCGAACGGATGCAGCAGGCGCTGGACGATGACGATCTGGTCCGCAACTGCGGCAATGCAGCGAGGGCGCGCGCCCGCGAAGCCTTCCGCTGGGACGATGTCCTGACTGCTTATGAAAATGAAGCCTATCGGCTTCTCGGTGTCACGGCCCCAGACGCCATCGCGACCAATCGCGCATCAGCCGGCACCGCATGACAGGCTGGTCGCGCCGGCGGGTGCTGCGGACGGCGCTGTCCACGGCGGCCGCCCTTGGCTCGCTCCCGATCCTACCTACCGCTCGCGCCGCCGACGCGCCGCAGTTCCGGCGCGGCGTCAACGCCTGGCCGTGGTTCTCCCTGACGCGCGAATTTCCCGCACCGCGGACCGACTATGACTGGCCGCCCTTCCAGTCGCAGCGGCCGGTGCCGACCCCAGACGACCTTGGTCGGCTGCGCAGGACCGGGCTCGATTTCATCCGTTTGCCGGTCGATCCCGGTCCCTTCCTGGCCGCCGACACCGCCACGCGCGGCCAGTTGCTGGACATGCTGGACGCGGCCGTCACCGCCACGCTCGATGCCGATCTCGGCATCATCGTCAACGTCCAGGCCAATGGCGCCACCCATTACTGGAACCCCGACCGCATGATCTCCAGCACCGCGGCACCCGCCTTCGATCTCTATCGCGGGCTGGTGAGCGAGCTTGCTGGCAGGCTCGAGCGGCTCCAACCCGGCAGGATAGCGCTCGAGCCGGTCAACGAGCCGACGCAGGCCTGCGCGTCGAACGTCTGGTCGCAGATCCAACTCGCTCTTCTGACCGCGGCAAGGTCTTCGGCAGCAACCCTGCCGCTGGTCGTCACCGGCGGTTGCGGCTCGATGGTGAGCGGACTGACCGCTCTCGATCCGGCGCCGCTGTCACGGTTCGAGCCGATCCTGTTCACCTTCCATTTCTACGAGCCCTATCTGTTCAGCCATCAAGGCGCGCCGTGGATGCGCGAGCCCGTCTACCGGTCGCTCAACAATGTGCCATGGCCGGCATCCGCCGGCTCGTTGGAACAGACGCTGGCGTCGGTCAGGGCGCGCATGGCGCAGGACACCGAAACCCCTGAAGACGCCAAGCAGGCCGCCTATGCCGAAACCGAGCGGGTACTGAAAGTCTATTTCGACGCCCGTCCCGACCG
Source organism: Mesorhizobium sp. M0830 (assembly GCF_040319965.1). Lineage (NCBI taxonomy): Bacteria > Pseudomonadati > Pseudomonadota > Alphaproteobacteria > Hyphomicrobiales > Phyllobacteriaceae > Mesorhizobium > Mesorhizobium sp. M0830. Next base: position 12,415 of record NZ_JAMYOR010000036.1, read on the forward strand.
CTGGTTCGTCGACAAATATCTTGGCGAGGTTCGCGCCTGGGCCGACGGCCACGGTCTAGCGCCGGAACGCATCGTCATGGGCGAGTTCGGCGCGCTGCGCACCGACGCCCGCTATGTCGCCGCACCCAATCCGGACCGGGCACGCTACATCGCCGACGTCAGGCAGAGCGCCGAGGCGTTCGGTTTTGGCTGGGCGTTCTGGGATCTCTTCGACGGCATGGGGATGATGGATGACACCACGCGGGCGCTGGACCCTGATATCATCGCGGCGCTTGGCCTGGCCATGCCGGCGGACTGACCGGTCTCACCATCGCCTTTGCCGGCCGGTACAGCACCAAAGCCAGCACCACGAACTTCGTCAGCAGCGTCGTCTTCGAGGCGACGCTTTCCGAGGTGTTGATCAGGATGATCCAGCCCAGCATCGGCAGCCAGATGCCGGGATGGCAGCGCCGCGCCACCTCAAACAAGAACAGCACGAAGCCAAACGTCAGCAAAAGGGTGAAGAAGGCGCCCTGGTAGACGATCGTGCGGATGATCGGGTTCTCGATGCCCTGTTCGAGACCGTTGATGCGGCGCAGGCTGTCGACCAGTTCGACATCCGGCCCAACGATCAGATCGCGCCATTCCAGATACTTGAAGAGCTCGAACATCTCGACGCGGGCATTGGCGCTGCCGCTGTCCGACACGAAGCGCTCCAGCAGCGCGTCGAAAAAGCCATAATATGCCGCCACGACGATGACGACCGGCAACAGCGCGGCAAGCATGAAGCCCAGTGCTGCACCCAGCAGGTTGACGCGGCCCCGGCGCAATTTGGTGATGCCCTGAAAAAGCAGATAGAAGCCGCCGAGCACGATCGTCGTCACCATAGCCGTGCGGCCTCCGAAGGCGACGAGTGCCGCGCATTGGAGGCCGATCAACCCTATCCGCACAGGCATAGATAGGGATCTGGCGCCGGAGAGCAGCGCAAGCACGTAGATCGCTGTCACCATGGCATTGGCAAGCGGATGACCCTGCAGCGCGCTCGAGCGCAGATCGGTGGTAAACGCCACGCCGTCGAGGCGATAGGGGAAAAGCAGCGTCTTGGTCGCGAACTCGAAAAGGGCAAGCAACGCATTCGCCGTCATGACCACGTGAATGACGGTCTGCAGCCCGGCGAATGTTCGTTCGTCGTCCTCGCTGAGTATCAGCACCAGAAGTGCCGCGGCCACGAACGTATCGATCATGCCGGCCATGCCAGGACGCTGCCTGGCGATGACGACGAACAGCAGCAGGATCGAGATGGCGGCCATCAGCGCGCTGGCCGGCCGCCTGTCGGCGATATGGACGATATAGCCGACCGGATTGCCTGATGTGCAGGAGCGCCAGGCAAACATGAGCACAAGGAGATAGGTGGACGGGTGGATCTTGGTCGCCGGGTTGCCGAACAGGCCGTCGTAATTGTAGCCCACCAGCCACAGCATGCCGCCCGAGACGCCGAACAGAATCGCAACCGTTGCGATCAGCCCGAAGCGCGTCAGCGCATCGACCGATACGCCGGCGCGTCGCGCGGCAGCACCATGGTTCGAAGCGCTTCCGCTCCAACTGGTGGCCCAAGGGGTGGCCCAAGGGATGGCCATCTCAGGCCGCCTCGTCGACCAGCAAGGCGGCCGTTGGCAACCGCCCCATGACGGAAACGGCCTGCGACGTCGCGGTAACGTCGCGCATCGGCGTGGCGTTCAGAGTGGCGACGAGCACGATCTCGTCGACCATGGCAACCAGCGGCGAGGCATTGAGATTGTCGGCCAGCGCGCCGCCGTCGATGACGACGAGCTCGAAGCTCCGGCTGGCGTGGGCCAGCATTTGCTGCGCGTAGTAGATGCCATGCGCTTCCTGGAAGGCCGCCTTTGAACGGCCTCTACCCAATACCGCAACGTTGCTGCCGGCCGCGTAGTGACTGACGGCCTCGAACGCATACTCGCCGCGCAGCACGTCGAGGACCCCCGGCTGCGGATCCTTCTGGCCGCCGCTGCCATCGGCATCGATGAACAGCACGCGGCTGCCCCTGGATGCCGCGACATTGGCCAGCAATCGCGCCACCCGGCTGCGCTGCGCGCCTTCGCCCGGCGACGATGTCACCAGGATGGACGGTACCAGCGGCCAGTCCGGCGGCCGCTGGCCCGAACTGAACATGCGTCTCAGCGCGAGGCCGACGACGGCATCGGTCTTCTGGCTGGAGACGGCCGCACTCCCGCCGAACAGCCACCTGCGACGGCCTGGCTTTGCCGGCACCACGCCCAGCACCGGCGCCTCGATGGCCGACTGCATCTGCGCGCTGGAAAGCACCGTCGGCGAGACATATTCGGCGATCAGCGCCAGACCGGTGCCGAGCCCCAGGCCGCCGAAGATCGCGCCGAACAACAGCAGCGAGAAAGGCGGCCAGCTCTTCTTCAGGGCCGGGATGGCGCTGGAGATGATACGCGCATTTGTGCTGTCGACATTGATCTGCTCGCGTGTCTCCTGCGCGCGCTGGAGATAGTTCGCATAGACGGACCGCACCGCCTCGAGATCGCGCTGCAGCTCGCGCAGCCGCACGGAGGCCTGGTCGGTGTCGAGCGACTTGCTCTTCATACCGGCGACCTTGGCTTCCAGCGCCTGCTGGTTGGCCAGCGCCCGTTCGTAGTCGGTCTCTGTGGCGGTGGCGATGCGGCCGAGCTCGCGCGCAATGAGCTGGCGCGTGTCGCGCAGCTGCTGCTGGGCTGCGATCAGCGAGGGATGACGCGGCCCCAGTTCGGTGCCAAGCTGGGAGACCTGGTCGACCAGCGTCGCCTCTTGGGCCCGCAGGCTCGAGATCACCGCCGAGCGCATCGCTTCCGAGGTTGCGTCCGCCGTACCGCTCTTGCGGCGCATCTGGTCGACCTGCGCCTTCAGCGCCGCCGTGCGGCTCTGCGCCGCCGAAAGCTGCGTGTTGATCTCGGTGAGCTCCTGGTCGCTGACCAGATTGCCTGCCGCCATCACCATATTGTTGGCCGACTTGTAGGCCTCGACGGCGTTTTCGGCTTGCTGGACGCGTTTGCGCTGCTCGTCCAGCCGCGCGGTGATGGACACGGAAGCGTCCTTGGCCATTTGCGCTCGCGCGCTGGCCTTGTCGACCAGATAGGCCTGGGCGATGGCATTGGCCAGAAGGGCGGCCTTGTCGGCGCTCTTGGCGGTGACGATGACGTCGAGGACCAGCACCTTGTCGGCCCGCTTCACCGCCAGGCGTCGGCGTAGCGCGTCGAGCGTCTGCGCCGACCTGTCGCCTTCGGCCGATCCCGAACCGAGCAGGCCCGACAGCAAGCCCTGCCCGTTGAATTCGGGATCCTGCGTCAGGTTTGTCGCAGCGATCGCCCGCATCAGCACGCCTGTCGACTGGACCACGCTGACCTGGCTCTCGACCTGCGTGATGCCTCCGTCGGGTGAGATGCGGCTCGGATTGACGTCATTGGTGACGACCTGCAGGTCCTGCGGATCGATGAGGATTTCCGCCGCCGAACTATAAAGCGCTGGCGTTAGAAGGCCGTAGAGCAGAGCTACCAGCGTCAGCAGCGCGACGGTGCCGAAAATCCAGAACCGGCGGCGCACCAGGATGCGCTTCAAATCGCCCAGTTCGACAGTCGAAGCCGCATATGATCCCGCGGACCGTCCCGCATCCGGAGAGCTTTGCTGAGGAACCATGGGCAGGGATGATTGCATGGCTGCCTCCGACAATACTCTATCAGTCCGCAAGCTCAGATTGCGGCGCTAAGCTAGCTATTCCTCCAACTGTTAAAAGATTGTTAATTATGTTGAGAAGTCGTGTGAATTTTGGCACGCGGTTTGCTTAAAAATATACATACCTGGGTGTTGGCTACGCAGCGAGCGGAGATGTACTGGATGGGGCTACAGTTTGACCGGATTGGCGACCTTGTCGGGCCGCCAACATGCAGGTAAGCCTGCGCCTGGACGGCGACTGCGTCCGCGCCTTTCACATCGCACTGCTGGAACGCCTCGCAGCACTTGACGATGTCGAACTGTCCGTCGACGCCAAGCCTGCGGGCGGCGGCATCCCGCGCAGCGCCGCGGCGCTGTTTCAACTCGAAACGGCGATACACGGGCTGTCCCATGATGGGCTGGCGAAGCGTGTGCCGTTTTCAGCACTAGCTCCCTACCGGACGCAGGCGCCCGCTTCGCCCGACCTGGTTGTGGACCTCTGCGGCGATGTCGAATTGGAAGGCACGCGGGTCTGGCGCGTCACCTATGATCGCGCCAGCGGCGAAGCAGCCTTGCTGGCCTTGATCCTCGCCGGTCGCACGCCGCTTGCCCGTATCGAGGAGAACGGCGTTGCAATCGCCGCCGGGCGCCTGGGAACCGAATATGGCGGCATCGCGCTCGCTTCCTTCCAGGACATGCTGGCGCGCACCGTCAGCCTGATCGTCGCTGCAATGACAGGCACGGCAAAATCCGTGCCTGATCTGCCCGAGCCGGCGCAACCCAATGCCCCGCCAATGCCCTCGGCCGGCAAGCTTGGCGTAAGAGCCGGCAAGGCGCTGGCGCGGCGCATCGTCCAGAAGATCTACCACCTTTGCTACAACGCGCCGCACTGGAAGGTCGGCTGGCGGCAAACCAACGGCCGCGATCTGTTCGACCTGCGCGCGCATCCGGCATCGGGCTGGCAAGAGTTGCGGGACGATGGCAGCCGCTTTTATGCCGACCCATTCCCGATCCTCTACCAAGGCAAGCTGACCCTGTTCGTCGAGGACTATATCCACCGGCTGGGCCGGGCCATCATCTCGGCCGTGCCCTTCGGTCCGGCCGGCCCGATCGGACACCCTGAACCGGTGCTCGACCTGCCCTACCACCTCTCCTACCCCTTCGTCTTCGAACGTGACGGCGAAGTCTGGATGGTCCCGGAAAGCTGCGCCAACGGCACCGTCGATCTTTACCGGGCCACCGCCTTTCCCGGCGGATGGGTCAAGGAGGCGACGCTTCTATCAGGTGTCGTCGCCAGCGACGCCACCCTGGTCGAGCATGGCGGCGCCTGGTGGATGTTCGCCACCGTCAGGGACGGCGGGGGCGCCTTCTCCGATGCACTGCATCTATGGTCGGCGCCGGATTTTCGCGGTCCCTGGACGCCGCATCCGAACAATCCCGTGCTGATCGACATCGCCTCGGCGCGGCCAGCCGGCCGCATGGTCAAGCGCGGCAACGACCTGCTGCGCCCGGTCCAGGACTGCCGCAGGAGCTATGGCGCGGCTCTCGGAATCGCACGCATTTCTCACTTTGATTTGATCGGCATGGAGCAGGTCGTTGAAACCATCTTAAATCCAGGTGCGCTATGGAGTGGGCGCAAACTTCACACACTCAACGAGGCGGGCGGGTTTGAATTCATCGATGGTTCGGCGATCGCACCGCGCTGGAAACGACGGGTCCGCGATTAACCTAAACATTGGTTACTACCAGACACGCGCTTCGGTTGCTTGAGGTTGATTCGGGTCCGGAAGATATCTTTCTAACGCATTGTAATCTTGAAGTTGCTACCGGAAAGGGCAGCGAAATGAGTACCGCAGAGGCTGGCCAAACCGAAGTCGAAGTGGCGATCGTTGGCGCCGGGCTGGCCGGCACCACTTTGGCAACCGTGCTGGGCAAGGCCGGGCGCAAGGTGGCGTTGATCGATCCGCACCGCGTCCATCACGACGAGTTCCGGGCCGAGAAAACCCGCTTGGTACAGATGCAATTATTCGACAAGATCGGCCTCGGTCCCGTCATCAGGCCCCTTGTCACTCCGACGACCGACATCCATGTCTTCCGCTTCGGACAGTTCTTCAAGCGCAAGCAGGACTCGGAATTCGGATTCTCCTACGGCCCGCTGGTAAACGGCCTGCGCGAGGCCCTGCCGCCGGAAGTGCCGCTCACTGTGGGCAAGGTCGCCGAGGTCTCGACTGGGCCGGACCGGCAGCGCCTTGTGCTCACCAACGGCACCGTCATCGACGCCAGGCTGCTGGTTGTTGCCACCGGCTACAGCGAAGCGGTGCGCCGCGCCATCGGGGTGGAGCGCGTTGAGAATTCGAAGGCGCATTCGCTGTCGATCGGATTCGATCTGGCGATCTCTCCGCAGGAATTCGGTTCTCGTTCCCTCACCTTCTATCCCAGGCGCATTGGGCAGCGCATTGCCTTTCTTACCGTCTTCCGGATCGGCAACCGGATGCGGGCAAACATGTTTGTCTACCGGACCGTTGCCGAGGCGTGGACGCAAGCGTTTCGCGCGGATCCGCAACAAATGCTTCTGCAATTGATGCCCGAGATATCAGCGCAATGCGGCAACTTCGCCGTCGCCAGCCCGGTCGAATTGAGACAGGTCAGCCTGACGACCACCAGTGGCCATCGCCGGAGTGGCGTCGTCTTCATAGGCGACGCGTTCTCCACGACATGCCCAGCGCAAGGTGACGGCATCTTCCGGGTAGCTACCGATGTCGATCGCCTGTCGACGCACATCCCCGCTTGGCTGGAAACGCCCGGCATGGGCGTCGATAAGATCTGTACGTTCTACGACGACCGGATCAAGATCGCCGCCGACGCGACCGCCATGCGCTCCAGCCTCTACGCCAAGGCAATCTCCACCGAGGCCGGATTGGGATGGCGTATCCGCCGGCTGCGCAACAACACTGCCCGCCGACTGATGATAGTTGGCCGCAAGATCAGACATTTTTCGCCGAAGCGGGCACTTGAGGCTATTCCGGAGGAGCCTAGATTGGACGTCCTGCCCCCCGCTCGACAACATCTAGAGCAGCAGTGAGCGCCAGGCTGAAACAGCTCGATTGCGTTTCCGGAGAGCCCCCGCGCGATGCGCGTCCCACCATTTCGACGGCATGCAATAACTCGACAGCATCCAGCAGGAGTCAGCGCCAGGCGGCCTCATTCTTTTGTTCGTAATCACTGAAGGCCTTTTTCAGGCCGCCGAGGACTTCTGCCGCGGTTTCGAACATCGCCTTGAATTTGGGCTCGTCCACCTTGCCGATGTCCTCGCGAAGATGATCTATGGTGTCCTGCAGGCGTGCCTGCATCTTCTGGGTATGATGCAGTGGATCGCGGTCGGCTTCGCTGGCCATGACTCTCTCCTTCGTTCTGCTGGCTCGAATTGCCACTTCAACGAACAAGACTGAAGTCCGTTCCCGACATCGAAACCCGACCGCGGGGCCTCGCTCAGATCGGTTTTGGCTGTGACAAGCTTGGCGAGCCAACGGATTCCCGCATCAAGACTTTGCAAGGTTCGAGCCGCGCGATCGGCGGCTCCTCCCCGCCCGCGATCCTGGCAAACAGCGCCTCCATGGCGTGGCCGGCGATCTGGCGCACCGGCTGCACCACGGCGGCGATAGCCGGCCATGTCACCTGCATCCATTCGGCGTCGTCGAAGCCGATAAGCGAAATGTCGTCGGGGCAGTGCCAGCCGCGGCGGCGAAATTCGGACAGCGCCACCAGCGTGCCCTTGAGGAACAGCGAATAGACCGCCGTCGGCCGTTCGCCTTTTGCAAAATAGTCGCGCAATTGCGCCCGCAGCGTTTCGACATCGGCTTCGGCAAGCACGACGTCGATGCGAACATCCGGCACCAGCGCCCGCGCGGCGGCGCGAAAGCCCTCAAGGCGGGCGCGCCCCGTCGCCGCCTGTTCGCTCAGACCGACGACCAGGATGTGGCGATGGTCCTTGCCGATCAGCTCGCGCGCGACCTCAGCGCTAGCGGACGCACTGTCGGCCGACACGGTGTCGAAGGCGTCGTCGGACAGCACGCGGTCGATCAGCACGCCAGTCATGCCGTTTGCCTTCATGAATGCGGCAGCCGGACCATGTTCGTTGCGCACCGGCGCCAGCACCACGCCTGCCACCCGCCAGTCATGCATGCGGGCCAGGATCTCGGTTTCGCGCGCCTCGGATTCGCGGCTCGATGCCGCCACCAGCGTATAGCCGCGCTGCTCGGCGAAGCTCTCGAGCTGCGTGACCATCTGGCCGAAGAACTCGCTTTCGAACTCAGGCATGATAGCGCCGATGATGCGGCGCTTGGCCCGGCGCAGGTCGGAGGCAAGCGGATCGATGCGGTAGCCCAACAGCTCGACGGCATCGATGACGCGCTGCGCATTCTCCGGCTTCACCGTGGTGACGCCGGCCATGACCTTGGAGACGGTGGCGGCCGACACGCCGGCGCGGCTTGCCACGTCGTGGATCGACGGACGCCGCTGCTGGGCCTGCCTACGCGCCATTGGTTGTTTTCCCGAGGCGGGGCAAACGCATTTCTCGCCCGCTGCGAATGAGTAAATCGATTTTTTGTGGTTGTAAATCGTTTAATCCAAGGTAACAGTCCCCCGAGAGAGCGCGATCCAGATCATCGCCGGGAGGAATCGTCATGTCAAACAATACCTTGCCGCTGGTCATCAGCGCGCCGGAACCGCGCACGCTCGAACTCATCTTCACGCAGCCGCAACTCGCGCGCTTGAAGACGCGCTACCGCATCGTCGAGACGACGGCCGAAGGCGTCGCGAAGCTGCCAGCCGATGTGCTCGGCGAGGCCCGCTACATCATCGGCCAGCCGCCGATCTCGCCGCAGACGCTGGAACAGATGAAGGCGCTGCGCTGCGTCTTCAATGTCGAGACCAATTTGATCAACAACATGCCCTACGAGACGCTGTTCCAACGCGGTATCCATGTTGTCACCACCGGCCTGGTGTTCGCCGAGCCGGTGGCCGAGCTTGGCCTTGCCATGGCGCTCAACCTCGCCCGCAACATCGTCGATGCCGACCTCGCCTTCCGCCAGGGTCGGGAACTTTGGGGTGGCGACGGCAACCTGACGGCGCGGCTGTTGTCGGGCGCCGATGTCGGCATCATTGGATTCGGCGATCTCGGCCGCGCGCTGAACCGGCTGCTGTCGGGCTTCCGCACCCGCACCAAAGTCTTCGATCCCTGGCTGCCACCCTCGATCCTCATCGACAATGGCGTCGAGCCGGCCTCGCTCGACGACGTGCTGTCGACCAGCGACTTCGTCTTCGTCGTGGCTTCGGTGACCAGCGAGAACCAGGGTTTTTTGGGCGCCGAGGCCTTTGCCAGCATGCGCAAGGGCGCCGCCTTCATCCTGCTCAGCCGCGCCGGTGTGGTGGATTTTCCGGCGCTGATAGCGGCAGTGAAGAGTGGCCATATTGTCGCCGCCAGCGACGTCTTCCCAGAAGAGCCGCTGGCGCTGGACCATCCGGTGCGCGCCCTGCCCGGCTTCCTGCGGTCGGCCCACCGCGCCGGCGCGCTCGACATCGCCTTCAAGCGCATGGGCGACATGGTGCTGGAGGACATGGACCTGATCGACCGCGGCCTGCCGCCGCTGCGCTCCAAGCGCGCCGAGCGCGAGACGGTTTCGCGCATGCGATCCAAGCCGGCCGACAGGAATTGAAAGGGATTCGGTCACTATCCAGTCGGGCGCGTTAGCGCTCGGTACCCACCCCTCCTGAGAATACATGCAGCGTTTCTAATGACTCGCTAACCCATTGTCGAAAGCGTACAGTGGTGTTGTCGCCAGCTACTAAACGGGCACTGGCGCTTGAGAGTGTCGATCGCGCTCCCGCCCCTGCGGGAGCTGTACATTGAACTACGAACTTCCAAAAACGACTGTCACCGGCCAGGCACTGGCTAGCGAGACCTCCTCAAGATTCCGAAATGAACTGTTGCGGAGGATGACCGCCAAGGACCTTGCGCTGCTTGAGCCAAGTTTGCGCCGGGTAGTGCTGCCGCTGAGAATGTCCCTCGTGACGCCCGACGTGCCCATTGAAGCCGTTTATTTCATCGAGCGCGGAATTGCGTCGGTTATCGCGCGCACGTCCACGGGATACGAGGCCGAGATCGGGTTCATCGGCTATGAGGGGATGGCTGGATATTCGCTGGTGATGGCCGACGACCGCACACCGCAGGCGTGCTTCGTGCAACTCGAAGGCGAAGCAATGCGCATCGACGCAGGCAGCTTCAACGCGGCTTTAACGACCAGTCGCACGTTGCGACTGCTCCTGTTGCGGTACGTAAATTGCTTACAAATCCAGACCGGATGTACTGCGCTTGTCAATGCGCGGCTGAAGTTGACGGGTCGCCTGGCTCGGTGGTTGCTGATGTGCGATGACCGCGTGGTGGGAGGGCAGTTTTCCATCACCCACGAATTCCTCGCCACGATGCTGGGCGTAAGACGGCCAGGCGTGACCATCGCCCTCCAAGAATTGGAAGGTCTTGCCCTGATCCGGTCGCGCCGAGGAGAGGTCGTCATACTGGACCGTCCTGGACTGATCGCGCTGGCCAGTGGCGGATATGGCGAGCCGGAAGCTGAATATGTCAGGCTTTTGGGAGGTTCGGAGGATTGAAGATCGAGACAGAGCCTGTTGCCCTTGATCGCGAACGATATTTTTTTCTTACTAAGCGACTTGTCGCTGGAACGTTTCCTCTCGGCCCGCATTTTGAGTGCCACCGAAGGAGGAGAACTTCCTTGACCCGACTGCCTCAGGACAAGGACCGGATTGAACGTGCAACCCGCGAGGCGCAATCGATCATCGCCATCGAGCGCCAGGCGCGTCAGGCAAAGACAGCCCGGCTGCGAGAACTGCGGCTTTCGTCGCAGGCCTTGACGGGGCGGCAAAGCGCAAGCCCGGCATCCGAAAAGCGACAAGCAAAGCTATCGACGTGAGGTGAGCTTGTGCTCGACGCTGTTTCGAACACGCTGCCCTTTGCAAAGATCGCGGTGTCGTAAGGCTCGCTTTCAAATCCGGGCGTTGCGGACGTGACCCCTGTTCACTGGCGCGGGTTATTGGCGTGTTCGCCTGAAACTGTCGAGCAATTCGGTTTCAATCCTGCAGCCATTCTCGAAAAGAACAAACACCGTGGCTGCCAGCTCCTGCACGTCCGGCTCCAGCGACATCCGGTCAAGTTTGCGTTCGAAGCAGACCTGATCGAAGACGCGTTGGCACAGCTGCAGGTCGGAAGGATGAAAGTAGGGATGGCGCTTGTTAAGGCTCGACATGAGAACCCCCACTCCGAGCAGCGCCCCACTTGCCAGACGCTGTGGGTCAAAAATCTAGTTTGGCTGCGGGGAGAGTCAACATTGGCGTAGTCACTGTATGGATCGTACAAATCTCCCGCCGGAAGACTGTGTCGTAGGCTGGCTTTCGGAGAGTTCGCAGGACCGGGTGCAGCGGGCGCCTTTGTCGTTAGCCGACAATTTTTATCGGCCTGCCCGTGATCCGCGCTGTCCGCCAGTATGTCGGTTTTGTACTAAGCGGGACTTGGTACGTTTCCGACACTAACGTTTGGGTCGATCTTTTCGTATGCGAGCGGCGTTAGGGGGCGCCGTGCACCGAATTCGTAGCCTTTTTTGTCCAGTACATAGGCGATCGTCCGCACGTTTTTACGGGCACGGACGGCTGGGAGATCGGATGGCTCTTGCCCTGCATTCGGCTGCGTCATGACTAATTCCGATAGGCCGGACCTCGGCAAGAACCAGCAATACCGAAATGAGCTGTTGAGGCGGATGAGCGCGGATGACCTTGCGCTGCTCCAGCCGCATATGCAGCGCTGCGATTTGCCGTTGCGCAAGATGCTGGCGACTCCCAACATCCCGATCGAGGCCGTTTACTTCATCGAACAGGGCATTGGCTCGGTGGTCGCCAGGACGACGAGCGGCCAGGAGGCCGAAGTGGGCTTCATCGGCTTCGAAGGCATGACAGGTACTTCACTGGTGATGGGCGACGACCGTTCCCCGCATGCCTGCTTTGTGCAGCTCGAAGGGGAAGCGATCCGCATCGAAGCCGGCCCTTTCAATGCGGCATTGACGGCAAGTGCGACCTTGCGCATGTTCCTGCTGCGCTTCGTCAACACGCTCCAGACCCAGGCCGGCTGTACCGCGCTCGTCAATGCACGGCTGAAGCTGGAGGAGCGGCTGGCGCGGTGGCTGCTCATGTGCGACGACCGGGTTCGCGGCCAACACCTCGCCATCACGCACGAATTCCTGGCCATCATGCTTGGCGTCAGGCGGCCAGGCGTCACCGTCGCCCTCCAACTGCTCGAAGGTCGCGCGCTGATTCGGGCGCGCCGGGGGGAGATCATCATTCGCGACCGCGCCGGGCTGATCGAGCTCGCCAATGGCAGTTACGGCGACCCCGAGGCCGAATATGTCAGGCTGATCGGCGAGACCGGCGCAGCTTGACTTATCAAGCTTCGCTGACCAGCCGCAGCGGCGACGGGCAAGATGGCATGCTGATCTGGTGCCAGAGACCCTTCGACCTCGTCTCTGTACCCGGATGCTCGAAGATGAAGTGCTTGTCGAGAATGCCGCCTGGAACATCGGCCAGTCTCCATGCGGCTGGATGTCCTCAGGATCAGCCACCCCTCTTTTCACCATGTTGCACTGCGTTAGATTTGTTGCATTGCGATATCAGCCCGACCGGCCGACACTGCCAAGGACTCGGGGCTGGGCTTGCACGAAGGATTTATCGTGGCGGCAGCGTTCCGGCCGGACATACAAGGATTGCGCGCGCTCGCCGTCGGCGGCGTCGTCGCCTATCATTTCGGCCTCACCGCGCTGCCCGGCGGCTTTGCCGGCGTCGATATCTTCTTCGTGATTTCCGGCTGGCTGATTTCAACCCACCTCATGCGGGAGATCGCTGAGACCGGCCGGCTCGATCTCTGGCGCTTCTATGCCAGGCGCGCGCGGCGGCTCCTGCCGGCAGCCCTGTTCGTCATCCTGGCCACGCTTGCCGCCGGCTACTTCATCCTGGCGCCGCAAGAGCAGACGCTCTACTCGCGCGGTGCCATGTTTGCCTCCGCCTACACCATCAATTTGTGGCTGCTGCGCTGGTCGTTCGATTATTTCGCCGCCGATGCCGCCAGCAATCCGTTCATTCACTTCTGGTCGCTGTCGGTGGAGGAGCAGTTCTACCTGGCCTGGCCGGCACTGCTTCTGCTGGCTGCCTGGCTGCGTCCTGGCCAGCGAACGGCTGCCGCTGTAATCGGAGTCGCTGGCCTCGCCTCCATGGCCGCCTGCTTGTGGCTGACCAGCGCAGCACCTGCGTGGGCCTTCTATTTCTCGCCGCTGCGCGCCTGGGAGTTCGCCGCCGGCGGCCTGGCGACGCTGGCCCCAGTGGCTTTCCTGCGGTGGCGCCCAGGGCTGCTGGCGGCATTGGGCTGGCTCGGCCTGGCACTGATCACGGCGGCCTATCTCTTGTTGAGCGAGAGCCTGCCCTTCCCAGGCTGGCGTGCCCTGCTGCCGGTTGCCGGCACCGTGCTGGTGCTGCTGAGCGGCGCCAGCGCGGAACAGACCGGCAGGCAGGCCCAACAGCGGACCGGCTGGCAGGCTTTTGCGCCGGCCACCGCTCTGTCGCTGCCGCCTTTGCAATGGATCGGCACGCTCTCCTATTCACTCTATCTCTGGCACTGGCCGGTCATCGTCTATGCCGGGATGCTGGTCCCAGACCTGTCCGTCCCGCAGCGACTGGGCTGCGGCGTGCTGGCGCTGTCGCTGTCAGTGCTTACCTATCACCTGATCGAGAACCCGGCCCGGCGTGGCGCTTGGCTGGCGGCAGGCGTTCGGGCGCTGATCCCGGCCGCTGCCCTGACCGGTGCCGGCGTGGCGGTCGCCTATGCCAATGCGCATCTGGCCGCGCGCAACATCGACACTGCGCAGCGCGGCATCGAGCAGGCCGCCGAAAAACCTTCCATCGTGCGCGCCACCGACAAGAGCTGCCTACTCGACTTCCACACGGTGACGCCAAAACCTTGCGTGTTCGGCGCGGCGGACGCCGCCCACACCATCGTGCTGTTCGGCGATTCGCATGCCGATCACTGGTCGACGCCGCTGATTGAAGCGGCGAAGCGCAACGACACCAAAGTGATCACCTATCTCAAATCCTCGTGCCGCGCCTCGCGGCTCTCCACCTTCAATGCCGTGCTGAAGCGCGACTACTCCGAATGCGACGCTTGGCGCGAGCAGGCTATATCGGACATCATCCGCCGCAAGCCGCGCCTGGTCGTGATCTCCGAATTCTCGATCGGTAATTTGATCCGCGACATGCCCGCCGCCAGCCGCGCAGCCGAAATCGCGCGCTGGCAGGCCGGCCTGCGCTCGACCTTGCAGGCGTTCAGCCAGGCAGGGGTCGAGACGGCTGTCATTCGCGACACGCCGATCAACGCCAGCTTCGCCGACTCCTGCGTGGCGCGCGCTTTATGGTGGCGCGAAGCACCATCGCCGCACTGCGACACGCCCAGGACAGAGGCCGCCAACGACAGCACCGCAGCCGCCGAGCGCGCCGTGGTGAACAGCGTGCCCGACACGCGCTACATCGACTTCACCGACCGCTTCTGCGACCCGACCGCCTGCCATGTCGTCATATCAGGCCAACTCGCCTTTCGTGACAGGCATCATCTGGCAACGGCGTTTGCCGAGACGCTGGAAGGGCCGTTGGAGGGGGCGCTGTTCTAGCGGGTGAGACGAATCCATGGAACGAGGTCGCCTCTCGAGGGTTATATTAGGTCAACCTTGAAGAGGAGGCAGCTATGAAGAAGCTCCTGCTTGTTTCGGTTATCGCCATTGCTTCCGCGGCGGCGATGATCGCCCCCGCTGATGCCCGCAGTCATGTCTTTATCGGCATTGGCGCCGGCTACAACGACTATTACGGCAACGACTATTACGATGGTTATGGGGCCTATGGCGGCCGCTACGTCTACAGCCCGCGCTACGTCTACAGCCCCTATGACGACTACGACAATGGCTACAGGCCGCTTTATTTCCACCGGCACCACCGTTATTTCCACCGTTGCCACATCGAAGTGGTGAGGCACTGGCGCCACCATCACAGGATCATCGAAGAGATTCGCATCTGCCGATAACCCTGATGTTGAATGATCCGACCGGCATTGCCGGCCGGATCAGTGCGCCGCCTCTCATCCCATCCGCCTCCCGATCATCATTCCATAATGCACCGCCAGTAAATCCAGCCCCACCTTCAACATCTTTGTCACCACATCCCTATCCTCCCCCGTCTGCTCGGCCACGCCCTTGATCGACCCGCCCGCGCAGCAGACTCGTCGCACCACGGCGGCCACTTCCCAATGGCCCAGCGCCCTGGTAGCGGCGGCGTAGGCGCGGCCTGCGTCCAGCACGCTATCGACGATTCCGCCGCCGTGGCGGCCGCCGTCGACGCGCTCGGTCCAGCGCATCGGCTTGACGCTGGCCTGCTGGCTGCAGCGAAAATCCTGACGGTAGCGCAGGCCGGCTTCGCGCTGCTGGCTCGACAGCGAGGTGATGCCTAGCAGCGGATCGATAGTGCCCACCCGCACGATGCCGCCGGTGGCGGTGAAGCCGTCGTTCGACACCTCGTAGACGCGGGCAGCCTCCCGCGTGCCGGCGGTCAGCCGCTTGCGGCCGAAGGCGTCGTCCTTCAGTGCGAAATCATGGCCGATCTCGCGGCGGATGCGCACCTGCTCGGCCTCGCCCTTCGGCAGTTTCGGCGCTTGGGGTTTGGCGGGTTTGGTTTTCCTGGACATGGGTAGGATCCTCGGTTGGGTGGGTGTGCGGGAGCTGGCATGGAGGCGAGCCTTCGCGCCCCTCTGGCGTGCCGGCCATCTCTCCCCACGCGGAGGGAGACTGGCAGCTTCGTCCTCGCCGCCCTTCCCACGACGCTGACGATTGGCGAGAGCCGAGAAACGTTCGACTCATCACAGCACCTGCCCAGCCGTGCCGGCATTCGGTGTGATGGAACCAGCGCGAATTTTCGACGTTATGCGGCGTCTACGGGAGACATGTCGATGACAGCTTTCGTGCCGATAACCCTGCGCTTTTGCGACAACAGAACCATGCTGGTCGGGTCGGTGGCCGAGGCAGCCGGGGCGCTCAAGCAGCAATGGCCCGACAAGACTTCGCCGGTCTATGTCGAGGCAGCCCGGCTGGTTGCGCTCGCCGTCGATGGTACCTGCAGCCAGCGCATCGCCTTCGAGGCTCTGACCAAGGCGGCCAGGCAACAGAACATATTGGTGGCCAAGCCGAAAAGCCGCGCCCGTGACTGGCTGGATGCCGTGGTCAGTCCGTGAAAGGCGCGCGCTGACCGGAGAATTGATGCAACCGCCCGCCCGCGCGGCGCGTTTAGTGGAGCGGTAAGTGAAGCCGCGCGCAAAGCGAAGGTGAACGCCGTGGGTACCATGAAGACCGGAGTGCCGCTTAAGGTGCGAATGAACGGAGATATCGAAGAGATCGACAGCGTCAGCGAAGCCGCCGATTTTCTGCAGCGCTGGCCGCTCGAGCGGCGCGGCCATGTCTACCGCAGCGCGCTCAACGCCTGCAGCGCTGCAATCGCCGCGCAGATTTCCGAAGCCGATGCCATGAAAGTGTTCACCGGCTTTGCCCGGGTGGCCAATATTCTGGTGGCCGATGGCGGCCCGACAATGACGCCCGAGGCCAAAACCATGCAAGGCCACATGCCCAAGCAGGGCCGGCAGGCGCCGAAATAGGGCGACGAGGCTTCTTTCTCGCCGTTTATGGGGAGAAATGCCCGGCAGGGCAGTGAGGGGCGGCGCTTCGGTCGGATGATTGAAGTTCATATCTGCTTTCCACTTCAGTGCTGCCCCTCATCCGCCTGCCGGCACCTTCGCCCCGCGAACGGAGACGCTTCCCTCACCCCGCCTCCACCGAAAAAACCCTGCGGCGGAAGCGCGCTTGGTGATAGGTGCAGTAGCTTTTCAGCGCACTGGTCCGCATGCCGCAGCACAGCATGTCGGCGCCTGGCCGGTGGCCGGGCGCATCCCGCTCTTCAGCAATGGAAACGTCGGTATCCTCTTCCACCGTTAGTTCCAGCGGCGCGCGGCAGCGGGAGAACAGGCAGTCGATGAAGCGCATCGCCACACCATGAGGCTGGCGGCCCACGGGTGCACGCGGCGGCACCGGCATCGTGAAACGATAGGTCTGGCCGTCGGCGATCAGCACACCCGCCTCGGGCACCAACAGGCGCGGCGGCAGCCGGCCAGGCGAAGTGTCGCGCCTGGCGGCCGCCTTACGCATGCCGGCCCCATTGGCGGCGTTCGCGGCGTCGACCGTGCCGGCGACCGGCCTGGAGCTCTCTTTGCCGTGCGTCGGCATTGTGCTCGCCAGCTTGCTTCCAGCGTGTTTGCCCACGGCCTGCTTGGCTCCGACCGGCAGCCCTTTGCCATTGCCAAAGCCGATCGCGCCCAGCATGGCGTTGCGGTGCACGATGCCGACAATGGCATCGCGCGATACCGCACTGCCGCGCAGCGCGCTGAAAGCGGCGGCGATCCTCGAAGCGGAAAGCCCGGCCTCCAGCCAGCGGGCAATCTCCTGCAAGTCCGCCTCGGTGTAACTTGCCATTTCCAGGCTCCATCCAAAGTTCTGCCTTCGGCCGAGCGCCGCCAGGCAAGCGTCAAGGTTGGGCCCATTGGGCCGCACTCAGTGTTGTGTGGTTCGACGCCCGGCTTGCGCCGCCGGCTCAGCCGGACCGGGTTCGCTGTCCGGCCGCTTCGACGAGGCGCGAAAGCCGCGCCTCCGCCGTCTTTCTGTCGGGGGCCGAAACCGCCCTGCCGATCGCCCTGTCGCAAAGGATGACGGTGCCGTCTTCGGTGCGGATGTAGGATCGGCCAGATGGACCCGAAGACATCGGGCCGGCGCCATGCCGGTCGAATTGGGGGCCGGAGCCGAGGGGAGCGGCGGCTCCGGCCGTTCCGGTCGCCGTTGACGGGCCGACCGGACCCGGGGCTGGTGCCTTGGAGCACCGGACCTCGGGCTTCGCCCCGGCCGGGGAGGAGGACGGCCGGGACGGAAGGGAATGGGTGCCGGCGACAGTCGCCGGATGCGCCCCATGGGAGTCAGGCGCCTCGGCGCCATGAAAGCTGGACAGGTTTTGCATGACCAGATATAAGCATAACTCAAAACATAATGCAAGCCATTCTTTCATAGACGAGAGCCGCTTTCATCGATCACATGGGTGTCATGGCTAAAACGGAATTGTCGATCAAGGTCGGGGCGGCTATCCGCAAGGCGCGCAAGCAGCGCGGCCTGGTCATGCGCCACATCGCCGAGCACAACGACACCGATGTCGCCGCCGTCGGCAACTGGGAAACCGGCCGCAACCTGCCCAAGACCGAGAACCTCTTGAAGACCGCCGCCTTCCTGCGCGTCGACCCGGTGGCACTGGGCCAAGGGCAGGTCGTCTTCCTCGACGATGCCGGCCCGGTCGCCGACGCCGAGATCGTCACCGATGCCGCCCCCCTGCCCGCCGGGTCGATGGATATCGAGGTGCTGGGCGCGGCCGTCGGCGGCGACGATGGCGATTTCACCTTCAACGGCGAGCCGGCGGGCTATGTCCAGCGCCCGCCGGGCGTCCGCAACGTGCCAAAAGTATTCGCGCTGCACGTGCTGAGCGATTCCATGGTGCCGCGCTACGAGCCCGGCGACCTGATCTATTGCGGCGGCCGCGACGCCGTGCCGGGCGACCATGTCGTGATCGAGACGTTTCCAGAAGAAAACGAGCGCAACGGCAAGGCCTTCATCAAGAAGCTGGTCAAGCGCACCGCAGCCGAGCTGGTCGTCGAGCAATACAATCCGCCGAAGACGCTAACCTTCGACCGCTACGCCATAAAACACGTCTGGCGCGTGATTCCGCTGAAGGAATTGCTGGGGTATTGAAGAGCCATCGCGCCCAAGTGCCATCATTCCACTGGCCGCGGCTTGCGCAACAGCGTATGATTAAGTCATACGCATCCCATTTGCCCAGGGGAGTGACAATGCGCAGCACCCAGCCACTGACCATTACCTTGCCACTTGAGATGGCGCAGATGGTGAAGGACAAGGTTTCATCCGGCGAGTACGCCACCGAAAGCGAAGTTATCCGCGATGGCTTGAGAACTCTTGCCGCACGCGACGCAGCGGTCGATCGCTGGCTGCGGGAAGAGGTTGCGCCAACAATGGATGCGCTTCAGAAGGATCCTTCGCTCGTCTCACCTCTCGAGGAAGTACGCAAGCGACTTCACAACCGCATTGATGCACTGGCGGGCAAGCGTTCACGCCAAGCATGACGCACAGGGTCGTCTTCAGTGAGGCCGCAGAAAATGACCTGCTGCATTTGCTGATCTATCTGGTTCCACAAGCTGGCGAACGAATTGCGCGAGCCTATGTCGATCGCCTCATCGATTACTGTTCGGACTTTGATACTTTTCCCGAACGCGGGACGCGCCATGATGATGTCAGGCCAGGCCTCCGCACCGTGGGCTATCGCAGGCGGGCGACGATCGCATTCACCATCAAAGACAAGACCGTGACGATCGTTCGAATCTTTCACGGCGGGCGAGACGTCATCCTCTCCGACGAAGACGACGCCTTCTGACGGCCACCTCATCAAGCCCGTCTCGACCCCTCCAGCGGCACCTCGCGCTCATTCAGCATCCGCGCTTCGCTGCGCACCCGCTGACGCTCGTCGATGAACGCCGCTTGGATCGTGACGGTTGCCCCCGGCAGCCCGTCGGCACGGCAGGCCGAGCAGACGATGCGGCCCGACAATGCGGCCAGCGGTGTATTTCCCGTCACCCCGAACCGCTTCAACTGATCGGGCCGCCACCATCTGTTGCGGCCGCAATCGGCGCACTCGACCGAGATCGAGGCGACATGCGCGATCACTGGTTCCCTGCCAGGCAATGCCATCGCCCCTCCTCACCTTTTTTGTTCCTGATTTGTTCGCATATTCCTGTGTTTTGCGCCGGGAGTCGAGTCGCAGTTTTCAAACAGCCATAAAAGTTTTTCTTCTATAATTTTTTGAGTTATGCTTATGTATCTTTGCAAATGTGAGTCGGGACACGAAGCCACCGCTAAATTAGCCCTGGGAGTGACAATGGACGCCGCCGATTTCGCCCGTGCCTGCGGTTATACCGGCGACAGCCCCGCCCTTCTCGAAGCCTTCGAAGCAATCCGCCGCAACGGCATCGCCCATGCCCGCCAGGATCACATCAGGCGCAAGGCTGTTATCGACGAGTTGAAACACTCGGAGATCTTGTTCCTGGCCGCGATCGGCCCCGCACTTTCAGCCGAGGAAGCTCTCGAGGATGCCGCCCGCTTCATCGCCTGCTGGCGCAACATGCCGCGCTGGCGCCAGGAGCGGCGCCTGCCCGACCTCATCCGAGCCAAACAGCAGCGTCTGGTGGCGCGCTACTTCCGCCGTTACGGCCATCTTCTGTGGGCATGCGAGGCTGAGAAGCGGTTCGCATAGCGCGGGCGAGATGTCCGGCAGGACAGAGGGGGTTGACGGGCGCTAACCGCTCCTCGTTGCCCTCACCTTCGCACCCGCGACTTCAGCCACCGGTCGAACGCCACCGCCAGGATCAGGATCAGGCCGATGACGATGCTTTGCGTGTAGGATGACACGTTGTTGAACTGCAGCCCGTTCTGCAGCACGCCGATCAGGGCCGCCCCGACCACCGTGCCGCCGACCGAGCCGATGCCGCCGAACAGCGAGGTACCGCCGATGACGACGGCCGAAATGACCGTCAACTCGTAGCCAATGCCGGCCACCGCTTCCGAGGAGTTGAGCCGCGCCGATAGCACGAAGGCGGCGAGGCCTGCGAAGAAGCCGACGATGACATAGACCGAGACCAGGATGCGGTCGACGCGCAGGCCGGACAGCCTTGCCGCCTCGGCATTGCCGCCGACAGCATAGACGGCGCGGCCATAGCGCGTGTAGCGCAGCACGATGTGGCACAGGATGGCGGCCGCAGCGAAGATGAGCGCCGGCACCGGCACGGGGCCGATCAGCCCGGTGCCGAACCAGCGCATCGAGGCGTCGAAGCCCGAGATCGGGCCGCCGTTGGAGATGGTCAGCGTCAGCCCGCGAAATACCGTCAGCCCGCCCAGCGTGACGACGAAGGGCGGCACTTTCAGCCGGGTGATGACAAGCCCCTGCACACCACCGGCCGCCGCCCCCACAACTACGGCGGCGAGCAGAGCGGCGAACCACCCAAAACCTTGCGTGCCGGAGGTCGACAGCGACAGCGTGTTGGCGGTGCCGCCCTTGGCGACCACCGCGGCGACCATGCCGCAGAAGGCCAGCAGCGAGCCGACCGAGAGGTCGATGCCGGCGGTGAGGATGACGAAGGTCATGCCGAGCGCGATCAACCCGGTGATCGAGATCTGCCGCGTTATGTTGAACAGGTTGATCGGGTCCATGAAGCTCGGCTTCAGCATTGTGAAGACCACGATCAGCGCCAACAGGAACAGCAGCGGCCCGAAGCTCATCAGCAGGCGCGCGAAATTGATGCCGCCGCGCTGTTCCTCCGCCACGCTCATGGTGTCTCCTTGCGGTCGAGAGCCATCAATTCCATCAGTCTTTCCTCGTTAGCCTCGACGCCCGGCATCTCGCCGGTAATGCGTCCCCGGCGCATGGTGACGATGCGGTCCGACACGGCCAGCACCTCGGGCAATTCGGACGAGATCATCATCACCGCGATGCCGCGCGCCGCAAGCTGCACCAGGATCTGGTGCACTTCCGTCTTGGCGCCGACATCGACGCCGCGCGTCGGTTCGTCGACGATCAGCACCTTCGGATCGCGCGCCAGCCAGCGCGCCAGGACCACCTTCTGCTGGTTGCCGCCTGATAGGCCCTCGATCGCCTGCTCGGCCGAGGCCATGCGGATCGACAGCATCTTGCGAAATCCGGCCAGCGCATCGCGCTCGCGCCGCTCAGCCATGAAACCGAAGCCGTTGCTGAAGCTGGCCAGCGATGCGACGGAAAAATTCGGCAGGATGCCGAGTGCGGCAAAGATCGCCTGATGCTTGCGGTCCTCCGGCACCAGGCCGATGCCGAGCGCGATGGCATCGGCGGGTGATGCCGGCGCAATCTGCTTGCCGTCAAGCGTGATCGTGCCCGCCGCGATACGGTCGGCGCCGAAAATAGCGCGCGCCAGTTCGGTGCGGCCCGAGCCGACGAGGCCGGCGACACCGAGGATCTCGCCGGCCTTGAGATCGATGTCGACGCCGTCGAGCACGATGGCATGCGGCGCCTCTGGATCGCGCACGGTGCGCAGTCCGCGCACCGACAGCACGACATCGCCGGCAACCGCGCGCTGCGCCGGCCGCGCATAAAGTTCCGATGCCGCCCGGCCGACCATCTTCTCGATGATCCTGGGCAGCGCGATCGGTCCGCCTTCGCGGTCGAGATGCCCGGCCAGCCTGCCGTCGCGCAGCACCGTCATGCGGTCGCAGATGGCGGAGGCCTCCTCCAGCCGGTGGGTGACGAACATGATGGCGACGTTGTCCTTGCGCAGCCTGTCCATGATCGACAGCAGCCGCTGCACCTCGGTCTCGGTCAGCGCCGAGGTCGGCTCATCCATGATGATCAGTCGGCTTTTCAGCGACAGCGCACGCGCTATCTCGACCAGCTGCTGTTCGGCCACCGACAGAGCCGACACCGGCGTCGTCGGATCGATGGAGAGGCCGACGCGGGCGATGATGTCACGGGAGTCCCGCTCCATGCGCCGCCAACTGACCAGCCCGAGCGGACCAACTGGCGCGCGGCCGATAAAAATATTCTCCGCCACCGTCAGCGTCGGGATCAGGCTGAGCTCCTGATAGATGGTGACGATCCCGAGCCGCTTGGCATCCTGGGGGCTCGATGGCTGATAGTCGGCGCCGTCGAAAATGATGCGGCCGCCCGACGGCGGCATGACGCCCGACAGGATTTTCAGCAGTGTCGACTTGCCGGCGCCGTTTTCGCCAAGCAGGCCGAGGATTTCGCCAGGGCGGATGTCGAGCGAGACATCGCTGAGCGCGGTGACGCCGGAGAAATGCTTGGTAATGCCCTCGACGGCAAGCAGGATAGGTTCGGGCGATGCGGCTTCAGCAGGCGACAATGGTTGCTTCCTCGATGCAGTTCATCACGGCTCCATCAGCGCTTGAGCACCCCCCTCTGTCCTGCCGGACATCTCCCCCGCAAGGGGGGAGATTGGCTGCCCGTTCTGCTTTCGCCAATCTCCAACTTAGCAGGAAAAAGCGCCGCCAATGACACTGCCGATCTCCCCCCTTGCGGGGGAGATGTCCGGCAGGACAGAGGGGGGTGCTGTCCCGCCGGCTTACCAATCACCCCTACTTCGTCTCGCCGATCCTCTCCGCCTTGTCGAGATTGTCCTTGCCGATGACGATCGGTGTGAGCAGCACCAGCTTCTCCTTCGGCTCGGTCTTGTCCTTGGCAAAGGCGACCGCGATGCGGACCGCCGTGCGCGACTGCTCACCGGGGAACTGCTCGACCGTGCCGGCTAGCTTGCCGTCCCGCACCGCGACCAGCGCTTCCGGCAGCGCGTCGAAGCCGTAGATCTTGACGTCGGTGAAGTTGCGCGCCGCGCAGGCTTCCATGGCGCCGAGCGCCATGTCGTCATTGGCGCAGACGATGGCGTCCGGCTTGCCGTTGGCGGCAAGGCCGGCCTCGGTCACCGACAGCGCCTCGGCGCGGGCGAAGTTGGCGGTCTGCTCGAAGACGATCTGGTACTTGTCCTTCAGGGGATCGAGCACATTGTGCACGCCCTTGTTGCGGTCGATCGCCGGGCCGGCGCCTGGCTGGCCCTGCAGATGGAAGAGCTTGGCGCCGTTGGGGAACGCCGCAACCATCGCCTGGGCTTCGGCCTCGCCGCCCTTGACGTTGTCGGCGCCGACATGGGCCAGAATACCCTCGACGCCGTCGACGCGGCGGTCGATCGTCACCACGGGAACGCCGGCCTTGACCGCTTCCTCGATGGCCGGCGCCAGCGCGTTGACGTCGAGCGGCGAGATGACGATGGCGTTGACCTTCTGCACCAGGGCCGCCTCGATGTCGGCGGTCTGTTTGGTGGCCGAGTTCTGGCCGTCGCTTTCCGTCAGATTGACGCCCTGCGCGGCGGCTTCCGCCTTGATCTCGTTCAGCATGTGCACGAAGAACGGAAAGCCGAGATTGGGCACGGAGCCCAGGATGGTGAGCTTGTTCTGCGCAAAGGCCGAGGGTGCGGCAAGCATCATGGCGCCAAAGGCCGCGGACGACAGCAGGAATTCGCGTCTGTTCATGAGATCCTCCTCCACAAGGACGCACGACCCCGAGAAACCGGGATCGGTTTCAGGAAGTATCATGCGTCGGTTCAAAGTGTTGGAGCATCCTCCCTGCGCCCGAAAACGCATGCCGCTCCAGCCGGCCGCCGCTGTAAAAAAGAGCCTCCCATCGACGCCTGCGCGGGGATGCTAGCCCGGGGTCAACCATTTGTGCAACATCGATATAACGGAGCTACCGGGCAACTTATCGGAATTGTCGGATTTTTGGATTGCGGCTTCCTGCCCTTTGGCGATCGGCTCGGGTCGGCCGGGCCTTGCAGTCCGTTCTTTTTCTGGGCCAGGAAGCGAAAGCGCTGCTCCGACACGTGCGGCCGTCTCGCGTGGTCGGGGCGCCTGACTTCCATTCCCTTGGTCCGGCACTACTTTGGGACAAGGCAGATCGTCAAAAGTGGCACCGGTTTGGGAGAACGATATGCACGACAACAAGACCTGAATTTTCGAAGCCCACGATTTGGAGAATTGCATGAAGCCGCAAATCATCTGCCATATGCTGGCATCCCTTGACGGCGGCCTCCACCCGAGCCGCTACACCAAGAGCCCCGACGGCACCCTGGCCGAATGGTCCAGCCTCTATGAGCATATCCACAATGACCTCGCGGGCGATGCCTGGATCGTCGGCCGCGTCACCATGGCCGAGATGAGCAAAGCCGTCGCGCATCCGCCGGCCAATGCCGGCAAGGTCGACCGGCCCTATCATTTCGCGCAGGCCGGTGCGGGCATTTATGCCGTGGCGCTCGATCCCTCGGGCAGGCTTCACTTTTCCAAACCCGACATCGGCGGCGATCATGTCGTGGTGCTGCTTGGGCGTGACGTTGCCGACAGCCATCTCGCCGAACTTGCCGCCGACGGCGTGTCCTATATCGTCGCGGAAACCGCCGACATCGATCTCGCGTCGATGGTCGAGGTACTCGGCCGCGAATTCGGCATACGCAGGCTACTGCTCGAGGGCGGCGCCGGCATCAACGGTTCTTTCCTCGCGGCAGGGCTCGTCGATGAGCTGAGCCTTCTCGTCGCGCCGGCGCTCGACGGGCGGGCGGCAAACCAGGGTTTCGTCGAGTTCGGCGAGAGCGGCCTGGCGGGCAAGATGCAGTTGTCCCTGACGAGCTGCGAAGCGCTCGCGCATGGGCTCGTTCATCTGCGCTACGCCGTCACCCCTGGCTGATCGCTCGCAAAACGGCCGGTAACCTGACTGTTACCGGCCGTATCTCGCCAGCCTTGGCGCCGAGGCTTCAGCCGTCAGTCGGCGTATGGCATGGCATCAAGATCGGCGATCAGTGTTGGGCCGGTCGGATGCCAGCCCAGCCGTGCCTGGGTCAGCGCGCTGGAGGCCGGCAGATCCATCGGCGCGAACATCGCCATCCTGCCGAAATGCTCCTCCGCCTTTTCCGGCGGTATCGAAACGACCGGCAATTTCAAACTCCGGCCAAGCGCCTCGGCGATTGTGCGCGCTTCGACACCCTCCTCGCCGACCGCGTGATAGCGCGCGCCCGGCTGCCGCTTTTCCACGACGAGCCGGTAAAGGCGCGCCGCGTCGAGGAGATGGCCCGCGGAGAAGCGGTTGCGGCCTTCGCCGATATAGGCCGAGACGCCTTTCTGGCGCGCGATTTCGATGAAAAGCGTGATGAGCCCCTGCTTGACCGGATTGTGAACCTGCGGCAGGCGCACCACCGAGAGGTTGATGCCGGCCTCCAGCAACGCATTGCCGGCGAGTTCCGAGGCAATGCGCGGATTGGGATGGCTGGGGTTGAAGATGTCCTCGACTGCCGGTTGGCCATGGCCGGCGCTGCCCGCGCCAACGCCGGAGGTGATCACCAGCGGCCGGTCGGACCCCGCCAATGCCTGGCCGAGGGCCGCGATGACGCGCTTGTCCTTTTCGCAATTCTCGGCAAATCGAGAGAAGTCATGGTCGAACGCAGTATGGATCACGGCTTCCGCCCTGGCCGCGCCATCGCGCAGGCCGTCGGGCTCTTCAAGCGTTCCCCGATGTACTTCGGCGCCAGCGGCGGCAAGCGCCTCGGCGCCGGCGTCGGAGCGGGCGACGCCGACCACCTGGTGGCCCGCCTTGATGAGTTCGGAAACCAGCGCCGAACCGATGAAACCGGTCGCGCCGGTGAGAAAGATACGCATGCAAAATCTCCTGTAGTTGCCTGCGTAATATTGCTCGTCTATTATTCCATTAAAGTAGTGACCTTATCATGGTATAATGCCTAACAGGATGCCCATCAATTCGGCCGGCTCACTGGCAGCGTTCCTCAAGGACCGGCGCACCCGCCTCGATCCGGCGTCCTTCGGCTTCTCGGGGCGCAGGCGAACTCCGGGATTGCGCCGCGAAGAGGTCGCCCAGCGCGCCAACATCAGCCCTACCTGGTACACTTGGCTGGAACAGGGCCGCGGCGGCGCGCCCTCGGCTGACGTGCTGAACCGCATCGCCAAGGGGCTGATGCTGACCGAGCCGGAGCGCGAACATCTTTTCATGCTCGGGCTGGGTCGCCCGCCCGAAGTTCGCTACAAGGGCGTCGAGGGGGTCAATCCGCGGCTCCAGCGACTGCTCGACACACTCGATGCCAGCCCAGCTCTGATCAAGACCGCCACCTGGGACGTCGTTGCCTGGAACCGCGCCGCGCAAGTCGTGCTGACCGACTACAGCGCCCTGCCCGCCGGCCAGCGCAACATCCTGCGCTTCATGTTCCGCAGCCCTGTCATCCGCGCCAAGCAGCACGATTGGGAAAGCCTCGCCCGGTTCGTGGTGGGAGCGTTCCGGGCCGATGCGGCACGCGCCGGCGCGGTGTCGGAGGTCGCCCAACTGGTCGACGAACTTTGCAGCGTCAGCCCCGAGTTCGCCGCCTTGTGGCAGGAAAACGACGTGCTCAGCCACGGTGACGGGACAAAGCGCCTGAAGCACCCGCAGCTCGGCGACATCGAGCTGGAATACTCGGCATTCTCGGTCGATGGACGCCCGGACTTGAGCATGATCGTCTACAACCCGATCGACGGCACGGTCGCCGACCGTATCCGCGCCCTCGCGCGGCATCCCTCAAGGCAAGGGTTGGACCAGGGCTGATATCTGCGGCGACGGCGACCGTTACGGACGGCGCGGATGCCGCCATAGCCCCATGCCCTGCGTACAAGGCAGCAGCACGACTTGCGAAGCCTTCGCGGCCCGTGGCATCTGTCGGCTTCACCAACACAAATGGCGCCATGACACCACGGCAGACACGACAAAGCGGCAGGCAGGCGGCGTCCGGCGTCAGCCTGAACCGGGCGCTGTCGAAGCTTGGCCTGTGCTCGCGCACGCAGGCCGAGGCGCTGATTGCCGAAGGCCGCGTGCGCGTCGGGGGCAAGGTGGTGCGCAATGCAGCGCTGCGCGTCGACCTCAACCGCGACCGCATCGTCGTCGACGGTGAGCAAGTCGTTGCCGAGCGCAAGGTCTATCTCATCCTCAACAAGCCGCGCGGGCTGGTCACCACCCGCGACGATCCGCAACAGCGCGACACCGTCTATGCCTGCCTCGAGGGGCTCGATTTGCCCTTCGTCTCGCCGGTCGGCCGCCTCGACAAGGCGAGCGAAGGTCTGCTGTTGATGACCAACGACACCCGCTTTGCCAACCGGCTGATGGACCCCGCCTCGCATTTGCCCAAGACCTACCACGTGCAGATCGGCACGGTGCCGGATGAGACGATGCTGGACAAATTCCGCGCGGGCGTCACCGTCGACGGCGAGACCCTGACCGCCAGCTCGATCCACCTCTTGCGCAGCGGCGGCCGCACAGCCTGGCTGGAGATCGTGCTCGACGAAGGCCGCAACCGCCACATCCGCCGCCTGCTCGCGGCGCACGGCATCGAAGTGCTGCGCCTGATCCGCATCGCCATCGGCCGCCTGCAGCTTGGCGACCTCGCCAAGGGCACCGCGCGGCATCTGACACCGGAAGAACTGGCTCTGCTGGTGGATTGAGTGAGGCGTGTCGCCGGTGTCGGCGCACCGCGTCGGCGCTCTCCTGACGGAGGGCTGTCAGGAGACTTGGTCTATATCTGCCCATGGGGCGGCAGCGGCTCCAGCAATCCAGGAGCCATGCGATGAATTTCGTCTCTGTCCGCATCATCACGTCAGATGTCCAGCGCCTCGTGCGCTTCTACGGCGAAATCACCGGCATGCCGGTGACCATGTATACGGAAGACTTCGCCGAACTCGCAACACCTTCCTGCACGCTGGCGATCGGCAGCACGGCACTTTGATGCTGTTCGGCGGCGACATCGCCCGCCCGGCCGACAACCACACGGCAATCCTCGAGTTCCGCGTCGGCGACGTCGATGCGGAATTCGCCCGGCTCTCCGACACCTTAAGGGATGTCACGGTCCAGAAGCCGACCACCATGCCCTGGGGCAACCGCTCGCTGCTGTTCCGCGACCCGGACGGCAATCTGGTGAACTTCTTCACGCCGGTGACCGCCGAGGCGATCAGGAAGTTCGACAGATAGGGCGCTTGCACCCTACTTCTGGTTCCACTTGCGCACGACCGGCTCGCTCAAATCATGCTCGTAGCCGAGCACGCTGACACTGGCCGTATCGAGCACGAACAGCGCACCATCTTCGGGCGGCAAGCCGAGCCAGCGCGCCCCCAGCACGCGCAAAAAATGCGCGCTGGAAAACACCAATATGTCGGCATTGGCCTTGCGCAATTCGGCGATGATCCTGTCCGCCCGCGCGCCGACATCGGCCGCAGTCTCGCCCTTCGGGCAACCATCGCGAAATACGGTCCAGCCGGGCCGCTCGGCCTGGATCTGTCTTGTCGTCAGCCCCTCATAGGCGCCGTAGTCCCATTCCTGCAGATCGTCCTTCTTGACGCTCTCGGCACCGAAGCCAGCCAGCACGCTGGTGTTGTAGGCGCGCTGCGAAGGGCTCGACCACACCGCAGAGAACGACAGGCCTTTGAGTCGGTCCGCGACACCCCGCGCCGCGGCCTCGCCGACCGGCGTCAACGGCATGTCGGTGCGGCCGGTGTGCTGCCCCGAAAGGCTCCACGCCGTCTCGCCATGCCGGACCAGATGTATCTGCGGAAACGCGCTGCTCATTGGATGCCCTTCGCCCGCACCTTAGGGGACGATCCCGCAAAGGGGAATCCTGCTGACGCAAACGTGTGTGCAGCCTGGCCCTGATCCGCATCGAGTTGGCCCTGTGATCAGCCCGATGGCGCGACTATATCAGGGGTAGCCTCCCAAGGCTCCCGCCACCACAAGGGCATCGGCCCTTGCACAATAGGTCGAGATCATCATGTACAAACATCTGCTCATTGCCACGGACGGATCGGAACTGGCCGACAGGGGCGTTGCCCAGGGTCTGGCGCTGGCCAGCGGCATTGGTGCCGCCGTCACTTTCATCACCGTCTCCGAACAATTCCCGATCTTCGCCTGGGGCGGCGCCATGGCCGGCTTTGCCGCTGGCGATGAACTGGCCGCCTATCAGGAAGAAGCGCGCAAATATGGCAAGCAGGTTCTCGACAAGTGCATGGCATCGGCGGATGTGGCCGGAGTCTCCGCCGAGGTCGTACATGTCGAGGATAAAAGGCCGGCCGAGGCGATCCTGGAGCTGTCGCAGGCTCGAGGCTGCGACTTGATCGTGATGGCCTCGCACGGGCGTCGCGGACTGGGCAAGCTGCTTCTGGGAAGCCAGACGGCGGAAGTGCTGTCCTACACCGAAATCCCGGTGCTGGTGGTGCGGTAGGGTCTGCTGCGGATCACGAGTTCCATCGAGCCATTGTGCCGTCCTCGCTTCACCGTAGTGACATTGTCGTAACGATCTGCTGTGCCTGGGCGATGAAGGGAGCTACCGATGCCACCGTCACGTGGTCTGTTGCCGAAGAGCGTTCCGATCAATATCCGCGTTAGGCCGGAAGTTCGCAATCTGATCGACCGGGCAGCGGAACTGCTCGGCAAGAATCGTGCGGACTTTGTGCTTGAAGCGTCGCAGCGCGCCGCTGAGGACGCGTTGCTTGGTCGTCTCGTGTTTACCGTCGAGCCGGATGTCTACGCTGTGTTTCTGGCACGTCTTGACACACCGCCGCAACCGAACGATCGATTGCACCGCACCATGACGACAAAGGCTCCATGGGACTCCGCGTGACGCGTCGGCTCCGGTTCCGCTCGCCGAGGCCCGGTTGTGCCGCAATTGCACCTCAGCTGCAGTTACCTCCACGGGTGGGTGGGTTGGTTGAATTTATGAGCTAGGGTCCGCGATAGGCGTCGCATAGACGACGATCGCGTATCCATCCCGAAGGGCTGCCTCCGCGGCATTTCGCAAAACGTCATCGCTTATTGAAGAAACTCCAACCGCTAATTCCTTAGCATCCCGCATCTCGGCACGCTGCCAGCCGCAGGTCATAAGATACGCCGGCGTTGCGGATAGGGCCGACTCCAGACTATTGGCATTGGCAAAAACCAAGAGCGCGTAGCGCTCGCCATCAATATATTGGTCGTGCCCGTCCGCGCATGCCACCAATTTCAGCACATGAAGGCTCATTTCGTCAGTCTGCTCTTGTACGGTCGGTAGGGCCGTAGTTGATCCAAGGGATAGGTCTACAACAACACCTCGCCCGCAAGATAGACCCCCAGCGCTAGCAACCCGACGAAGAACACCATGCGGAAGGTCTCGACGCTCATCTTCTGGCGCAGCGCCTGGCCGGCGAACATGCCGGCCAGAGCCGGCGCCAGGGCCAGGACCGAACCCGCCAGTTGCGCCGTCGGCGACTTGAGAGCGCCGGTCCTGAACAGCCCGATAGCGAGCGCTGCCGTCGACACGGTGAAGGAAAGGCCGAGCGCCTGGATCAGGTCTTCTTTCTCCAGCCGCAGCGATTGCAGATAGGGCACCGCGTGCCTGGCCTCGACAATGTCTGCCGGCTGGTCGCACAAGGCGGCGGCCTCGCCGTCGTGCCGGAAAGTGTCGCGCGCCGCTCGGCACGCTCAGTGCGTAGCCTGCGGCTGACCGACGACTGGGCGACGCGCCAGCTCCACCTCTGTGCCCGCCGCTTCGACGAGTTGACGCCGCAGGCGAAGCTGCTGGCCGCCGCGCTGGTCTGAATTCCACAGCCGAACAGCAAGCGGCTGCATCCCCGCCGGCGACCATTGTCCCCGTCAATGCGAAAACAACGCCTTGCATTTCAAAAATCCGTGACATAGCTTGTTTGCACATTGGCAAAGAAATTGCCGAAGTTTTTTCCTTTTGTGAAAGACGGGGACTTGCGGGAACATCTCGATCTGACCGATCGGCGGCTGGTCAAACAGCTGTCGCAGGACGCCCAACCGGGCATCAACCGTATCGCCGAGATCTTGGCGGTTTCGGTGCCGACGGTGCGCTCGCGGCTGCGCAACCTGCTCGACCGCAACCTGCTCAAGATCGTCGGGCTGCTGAACCTGACCGAGCGCCCCGAACTGATCTCGGCGATTGTCGGCATCAACGCCCAAGGACGCGGCCGGGCCCGCGAGCTGGCGCAGCGCATTTCCGAACTGCCCTTCGTGAACTCGGCTTCGGTGGTAACCGGGCGCTTCGACATCATCGTCGACGTGACGGTGGCCGGTGATGTCGCCGATCTCTACCGCGTCACCAGCGAGCTGATCCCCGGCGCAGGCGAGCCAGGAGAAGTGGTGCGCAGCGAGACCTTCGTCGTCATGGCGTCGTGCAACAAATGGGTCAGCCTGCCCGAAGGCTGCTGGTCGGACGACCGCAAGGAGCCGGCATGAAGATCGCGGTTCTCGGTGGGCTCGGCCTGCAAGGCCGCGCGGCCATCGCCGACCTCGTCGCCAGCGCCGGCGTTGAGGAAATTGTCTGCGTCGACACCGCAGCGGACGGTCCTGCACGGCTTGCCGGCCTGACCGACCTCGCCCGCGTGCGCTTCGTCGTGCCCGATGGCGCCATCGGCCCGGCGCTGGCCAATGTGCTCGATGATGTCGACGCCGTCATAGATCTGTTGCCGCAGCCGCTGATGCGCGAAGCGGTGCAGGTCGCCATCGCCACGCGGACGCCGCTGGTCACCACCAATTACGCCAAGTCGATCGCCGACCTGGCGCCGGCGGCCGAACAGGCCGGCGTCCCGATCATGACCGAATGCGGGCTCGACCCCGGCATCGACCTCGTGCTCTACGCCCGTGCCGCAAAGCAGTTCGACTCCATCACGGCAATCGATTCCTACTGCGGCGGCATCCCCGAGCCGAAGGCGATGGCCAAGCCGCTTTGCTACAAGGTGAGCTGGAATTTCGACATGGTTCTGGTCAGCCAGAACCGCGACAGTGTGATGATCGAGGACGGAAAACGCGTCGCTGTCCTGGCTGGTCGGCAGCACGCCAACCCTTTCATCCATGAGATCGAGGTCGCAGGCTTGGGCAAGCTCGAAGCCTTCCCCAATGGCGATGCGCTGCATTATGTCGAGATGCTGGACGCCGCCAGGGGGCTGCGCCGCTCCGGCCGCTACACGCTGCGTTGGCCGGGATGGTCGGCCTTCTGGGCGCCGCTGAAGGAGCTCGGCTTCCTCTCCGAAGACAAGGTGCCCGGCACCTCCAACAGCCCGCGCGAATTCCTCGGCCGGCTGCTCGGGCCCCAATTGCAATATGGCCCCGGCGAAAAGGATCTTTGCGTGATGCGCAATGTCTTTTCCGGCCTCGAAGGCGGCCGCGCCAAGACGGTGACATCGGACCTGATCATCGAGCGGGACCTCGTCTCCGGCCTGTTCGGCATGAGCCTCGGCGTCGGCTACCCCGCCAGCATCGTGGCGCAGATGCTGGCACGCGGCGAGATCAGCAAACCCGGCCTGCTCAACCCACTGCTCGATGTGCCTGACGAGCCCTTCTTCGACGCGCTGGCCGGACGCGGCATCAAGGTCACTGAAACGGTGGCCTGGGACTGAGGATTTTCGAACGGTGGCCGCCGCCGGCAACGGTGTCGCCGCTCAAAAAAAGGCCCGAGGAAATCCGCGGGCAGATATCAACGACAACAGGGAGGACTACCGAAATGAAGATTGCCAGACTTTTCATCGCCGGACTTGCGCTCGCCGGGCTCACCACTGCGGCCACAGCCGGAACACTGGACGACATCACCAAGCGCGGCGAACTGCGCGTCGCCGTGCAGACCCAGGGACCCCCCTTCTCGCTGGTCGGCGCCAATGGCGAACGCACCGGCAGTTCGGTTGAACTGGCCGAACTGATGGCCAAGGAAATGGGTGTGAAAATCACCTTCCTCGACTTCGACTGGGACGGCCTGATCCCGGCGCTCTTGTCCGGCAAGGCCGACCTTCTGGTCGCAGACATGACGCCGACATTGGCGCGCGGCATGAAGGTCGCCTTCACCACGCCTTACATGTATACGGGCAGCACCGTCTTCACCAAGGCCGACAGCAAGTTCAAGACCACCGAGGATTGCAAGGCCAAGGGCACCAAGATCGCCGTGCTGCTGGGCGCCACCGGCGAGAAGGAAGCCAAGACCGCCTTCCCCGATGCCGACATCAAGAGCTACAAGGGCGGTGGTCCGCTGCTGCTCGATGCCGTCAACAACGGCCAGGCCGATTGCGGCGTCAACGACATCTCGGCGGTCAAGGGCCAGTCGACCGCTTATCCGGCCGGCTCCTTCACCATCATGCCGGACCTTTTGTCGAAGGAACCGCTTGCCTTCGCCACCCGCTATGACGAGCCGGACCTGCTGGTCTGGATGAACCTGTTCCTCAACCAGGTCAGCATCGACGGCCGCCTGCAGAAGAACCTCGACTACTGGGTCAATTCCGACGCCTGGAAGAAAGACCACTGAGGAATTAGGAAGTAGCGAGTAGCGAATAGGGAGTGGTGAACGGCCGTTCCGGCCACGCTTTGCTGCTCCCTACTTCCCTACTTCCCTACTTCCCTACTTGCTACTCGCTACTCGCTACTCGCTATTCGCTATTCGCTAGTCACCCTTCCCTCTTCACCGCCGCGCGCCCATGCTCGAGAATTTCAGCTTCCGCACAATCGTCGAATATCTGCCCCTGTTCGGGCACGGCCTGATCACGACCGTCTGGCTGTCGGCGCTGTCCTTTGTCGGTGCGCTCGTCGTCGGCATAGTGCTGTGCGCGGCGAACCTGCAGCGCGGCTGGCTGTTCCGCACAACGGCCAAGGCCTATATAGACGCCGTGCGCGCCACGCCCCTGCTGGCGCAGCTCTATTTCCTCTATTTCGGTTTGCCCAGGCTCGGCTTCGTGCTGCCCGAGCTGGTCGTCGGCATCCTTGCGCTATCGCTCAACAGCGGCGCCTATATCGCTGAAATCATTCGCGCCGGCATCCTGTCGATCCCGCGCGGCCAGGTCGAAGCCAGTGTCGCCTCGGGCATGACCTATGTCCAGCGCATGCGCCTGGTCGTCCTGCCGCAAGCCTTCAAGGTGACGATCCCGCCGCTGCTCGGCCAGGCGATCGTGCTGGTCAAGGATTCCGCACTGCTGTCGCTGATCTCGGTTTCCGAACTGACGCGCGCCGGCCAGTTGCTCGCCTCCGACCGCTTCATGCCGGCCGAAGGCTTCCTCACCATCGCCGCCTTCTATCTGCTGCTCTATTACGGACTGAAGGGACTGGCTGGCCTGTCCAGCCGCTGGCTCGGCGCAGCGGGGGCCCGCACATGATCTGGCAACAGCTGCAAAGCCTCGCCGGCTCCTATCCGCTGGCCCTGCGCGGCCTCGGCATGACCGTGGTGCTGTCGCTGATCAGCCTGGTGCTCGGCACCTCGCTCGGCTTCGGTCTCGGCGTCTTGCGCACCGGTGGCAATCGGCTGATATCAGCCATCATCGGCGCCTGGGTCGACCTGATCCGCGGCACGCCCTTCCTAGTGCAGATCTTCCTGATCTTCTTCATTCTGCCGGAGTTGGGCATCGAGCTCGACGCCTTCACCGCCGGCATCATCGCGCTGACCAATCTGGCCGCATGCTTCATCTGCGAGATCGTCGCCGCCGGCATCCGCTCGGTGCCGACAGGCCAGGTCGAGGCGGCACTCGCGTCCGGCCTGTCGCGCTGGCAGCGCATGCGCCAGGTGGTGCTGCCGCAGGCAATGCGCATCGTGCTGCCGCCGCTGGTCGGGCAGTATGTGCTGTTGATCAAGGATTCTTCCGTCGTCTCTGCCATCGGTCTGACCGATCTCACCCGCGTTGGCTGGCTGGTGGTGCAGCGTGTGCCGAACGGCCTCTTGGTCTTCTTCCTCGTCGGTGTCGGCTATTTCATCGTCTGCTATCCCCTGATCATGCTCGCCCGCCGGCTTGAGCGCCGCATGGGTGCGGCGCATGGCGAGGTGCAGCTGTGACATCGAACCCGAAGAGCCCAAAAGATATGACCAAAACGGGCATGATCGACTTTCGCGGCGTCAACAAATGGTTCGGCTCGCTCAACGTGCTCAGGGATATCACGCTCAGCGTCGAGCCGCGCGAAGTGGTCGTCGTCTGTGGCCCGAGCGGCTCCGGCAAGAGCACCCTGATCCGCTGCGTCAACGGTCTGGAAGCGATCAAGGACGGCGACCTCACCGTCGACGGCCAGCGCCTCGGCGACCCCGCCACCAACATGACGCAGCTGCGCACCGAGATTGGCTTCGTCTTCCAGTCGTTCAACCTCTACCCGCACAAGACCGCGCTCGAAAACGTGACGCTCGCCCCCATCCATGTCCGCAAGATCCCGCGGGGCGAGGCCGAAAAGGCCGGGCGCGAATTGCTGGCCAAGGTCGGGCTGGCCGACAAGGTCAATGCCTATCCGGCACAGCTCTCCGGCGGCCAGCAGCAGCGCGTGGCGATCGCGCGTTGCCTCGGCATGCGGCCCAAGATCATGCTGTTCGACGAGCCGACCTCGGCGCTCGACCCCGAGATGATTTCCGAAGTGCTCGACGTCATGGTGGCGGTCGCAGAGGAAGGCATGACGATGATGGTGGTGACGCATGAGATGGGCTTTGCCCGCAAGGTCGCCCAACGCGTGGTGTTCATGGACGCCGGCGCCATCGTCGAAAGCGGCACGCCCGACGAGTTCTTCTCGCACCCCAAGACCGACCGCAGCCGGGCTTTCCTCGGCAAAATTCTCAGGCATTGACGCGAAGCAGTCAAGCCGCCTCTTCCGGACTCCCGCCCATCACAAACGCAACCCGGCCGCCACGCCGCCTCAGCAGCGCGATGGCGAGGAAGGCGATGACGCCGCTCGCGGCGACGGCCACCAGCACCCACAGCGAATTGGCGACCGAAGTCCGCGCCATCATGAAGGCGAGCGCGAACGGCGCGAAGGACGAGGTGAACTGACGGGCGGCGCTCGCCCATCCGAGCCGCGCGCCATAGCCCTCGCGGCCGAAGAGTTCGAGCGGCAAGGTGCCGCCGACGATGCTGGTGAGGCCGGACCCGAGGCCAAACAGGAACACGAACAGGAAGGCGCCGGGCAGCCACGGTGTGGTCAACAGCAACGCGCACAGCCCGGCCGTGAGCAGCGAAGCTGCGATGACGGCAAGGTGCGTTTGCGGCAATCGCCCGCCAAACAGCATGTTGATCAGCCGGCTGGCGACCTGTGACGGGCCGAACAGGGTCGAGACGAAGAGGCCGGCGGTGCCGAGCCCAAGAGCCGCTGTCAGCGGCACCATGTGGATCAGGATCGCAGACAGCACGAAGCCTTCGGTCGCGAAGCCCGCCAGCATCAACAGGAACGCAGCCCGGCCGCGCCGCGAATCGAGCGGCGCGCCCGCTTCCGGGGCAGGCCCGCGCTCTTGGCTCGCGGCCGTCGCGTGATGGCGCGACAGGCGCATCAGCCAGGCGTGGATCGGCAGGCAGAGCCCGAGATTGAGTGCCGCGAACAAAAGATAGACCTCGCGCCATGTCAGCTGCGCATGCAGCGCCGAGGTCAGCGGCCAGAACAGCGTCGAAGCGAACCCGGCGATCAGTGTGAGGTGGGTTATGCTGCGCTGCGGACTCGGAACCCCGATCTGCACGATCGCCACGAAGGCGGCGCTATAGAGGACGAAGCTGGAGGCCAGTTCCATCGCCAGCAGCGCCAGAACGAAACTCACGCGGCCGGGCGAGACGGCGCACAGCGCCAGCGCCAAGGCTGCCGCGACCGAGCCCATGGTCATGATGCGCCCAGCGCCGAAGCGGTCGGCCCAGCCTCCAGCCGTCGGCGCGAACAGGCTGCCGGCGAACAGCGAGGCGGACAAGGCGCCGAACACCCAGCCTTCGGTGAGGTCGAATTCGCGGGCCATAGCCGGCGCCAGGATCGAGAAGCTGTAGTAGAGCGTGCCGTAACCGATGATCTGGGTCAGCCCGAGCGCCCAGATCGCCTTGCGCAGGACAGATCGGTCAGGCATCGCTGGCTGCCATCGTCTCTCGCGCCTCGATGCCGGCCGGCGCGGTTGCACAGCCGCAGCCCGACGCGCCGTTTGCCTTGGCGTCCGCATCCCTGACGCAGCAGGCATCGACATTGGCGGGCGCGGGGCCGCCGCAGCAGCCGGCGCTTTTCGACACCGTCACGACGCCGGTGGCGCTGCACACGCCGGTTTCCGGCAGCACCAGCCGCACCTCGCGAGCCGCGGCATGGTCTCCGGCAATATCGGCGACCACCGAGCGGACCTGTTCGTAGCCGGTCGCCATCAGGAAGGTCGGCGCGCGGCCATAGGATTTCGAGCCGACGATGGCAAAACCCGGTTCGGGATGGGCGAGCTCCGAGATGCCATGCGCGGGAACCGTGCCGCATGAGTGGAAATTCGGATCGATCAGCGGCGCCAGCGCCGGCGGCGCCTCGACGGCGGGATCGAGTGCGATGCGGACTTCGCCGAGGAACGACAGATCGGGCCGGAAGCCGGTGGTGACGACGATGCGGTCGACGGCCAGGTTGAACGGCTTGCCGGCCAGGCTGGCGTCGACGACGAGCCCCTCGCCTTGCACCTCGATGCGGTTGACGGCGAAAGGCGCCAGCATGTTCAGCCGGCCATCCGCCATCGCCTGCTTGGCGGCCAGCCCGAGCGCGCCGCGTTCCGGCAACTGGTCGTTCAGCCCGCCGCCGAGCAATCTTTCGACGCTGGCGTGGCGCAGCGCCCAGAAAATCTCGGTGCCGGGTGCGGCGTCCCGCAACTCCATCAGCGCCAGGGCGACGTTGATGGCCGAGTGCCCGCCGCCGATGACGAGGACGCGCTTGCCCGCATAGTCTTTTCTCGCCTTGCCGACTACGTCGGGAATGCCGTAGGCGATGCGCCCGCGAGCCTCGCCCTCGCCTGGAACCGGCAGTCCATCGACGCCGATCGGGTTTGGCCGCCACCAGGTTCCGGACGCGTCAATGACGGCGCGCGCGTGGGCGCGGTGCTCGCCGCGGGCATCGCGGTAGCGGATGACGAAGGGCGCTTGCTTGCGGCCTTCATTGGCGATCTTGTCATGCCCCTGACGGGTGATCGCGGTGACCTCGGCGCCGAGCTTCAGATTGGCGGCGATCGCGGGAAGCCGGCCAAGCGGCGCCAGATAGTCGCGTACGATCTCGCCGCCGGTCGGCAGGGCTTGGCTGTCGGGCGCCGTCCAGCCGGAGCGGTCGAGCAGCGCCCGCGCCGCCGCGTCGATGTTGTATCTCCACGGCGAAAAAACCCGCACGTGACCCCATTCGAGCAGTGCAGCACCGACACTCTCGCCGCGCTCCAGGATCAGCGGGCGGATGCCGCGCTCGACCAGGTGCGCCGCGGCAGCGAGGCCGACCGGGCCGGCGCCGATCACCGCGACGGGAAGATCTGCCATCATGTCCATCGGTTCGATCCTTCCGGTATCTTCGAATTATA
Source organism: Mesorhizobium sp. M0830 (assembly GCF_040319965.1). Lineage (NCBI taxonomy): Bacteria > Pseudomonadati > Pseudomonadota > Alphaproteobacteria > Hyphomicrobiales > Phyllobacteriaceae > Mesorhizobium > Mesorhizobium sp. M0830. Next base: position 51,302 of record NZ_JAMYOR010000036.1, read on the forward strand.
CGTCCAAAAAAATCAGGCCGGCGCTTTGCTGGCGGCAGGCGCGCAGGTGGCGTCGGCGCAGCACTCGTCGGCCAGATAGCCGATCAGTGCGTTCATGCCGGGATAGTTGGCGCGGCAGATCAGCGTCGTCGCCTGCCGCTCCTGCGTGACAAGGCCGGTGTCGACCAGCCGCTTGAGGTGATGTGACAGCGTCGAGGACGGAATGTCGAGCTTGCCCTGGACGCTGCCGACGGCAAGCCCCTCCTCTCCGGCGCGCACCAGGATGCGATAGAGCTGAAGCCGTGTCGGGTTGCCGAGCGCTTCGAGCTGCGCGGCTGCTTTTTCGAGTTTCATGGAAATAAGCTATGCGACACTTTTCGCGTCGTCAATCAAATTTCGAAAAATATGGAAATAACGTCAGACGACACGCTTGCCCAAGGCGTCGATGACCACCTCGCCGTCCTCCTTGGTGAACGCGCCGATCTCCGGGTTGGGCAGGATGTCCAGCACCTTTTCCGACGGTCGCGCCAGGACGACGCCGAGCGGACTGACCACGATCGGCCGGTTGATCAGGATCGGATGCTCGAGCATGAGATCGAGGATCTGCTCGTCGGTCCATTTCGGGTCGGCAAGCCCGAGTTCGGCATAGGGCGTGTCCTTCTCGCGCAGCAGGTCGCGCGGTGTCATGCCCATCGCCGCGATCAGTTCGACCAGCCTTTCGCGCGACGGCGGCGTCTTCAGATAGTCGATCACCTCCGGCTCCTCGCCCGACTGCCGGATGATGGCCAGCGTGTTGCGCGACGTGCCGCAGGCCGGGTTGTGATAGATGGTGACGGTCATTGCGCGGCCTTCATCTGTTTGATCGGTTTCGGCTCGGCGAGCAGCCAGCCCGCCAGGGCCATGGCCAGCAGCGCCCCCAGCAATTCGGCGGCTATGAAGCCTGGCAGGTCGACCGGACGGATGCCAGAAAAAGTGTCGGAAAAAGCGCGGGCGATAGCGACGGCCGGGTTGGCGAAGGAGGTCGAAGCGGTGAACCAGTAGGCAGCCGTTATGTAGAGCCCGACCAGCCAAGGGATCGAGTCGGAGCGGAAGCGCAGGCCTGCCAGGATGGTGAAGACAAGGCCGAAGGCGGCGACTGCCTCCGCGAGCCATTGCCCGGTTCCGGTCCGCACCGTCGCCGAGGCCTGCAGGATCGGCAGTTCGAACATGGCATGGGCCAGAAATGTCCCGGCGATGCCGCCCGCGACCTGGGCGATGATATAGGCAAGCGCCGCGTTCGCCTCGATCTCGCGTCGAAACGCGAATACCAGCGTGACGACGGGATTGAAGTGCGCCCCCGAGATCGGTCCCAGTATCGTGATCAGCACGACGAGGATCGCTCCCGTCGGCAAGGTGTTGCCGAGCAGTGAAACGGCGACGTCGTGTGTCAGCCGGGCGGCCATGATGCCGGAGCCGACCACAGTCGCGACCAGCAGCGCGGTTCCCAAGGCTTCCGCGACGATGCGGCGTGGCAAGTCACCTTCGGCAGGTTTCGGCCGAACTCGTCCACGCGCTTCTGGATCGCTCATCGGTGGTTGCCCCCTAGCAGTCACAGGTCACGGCATTGATGACAGGTCGACAGAGTTCCGGCGCGCCGTTGCAGCAATCTTCCATCAGATAGGCCAGAAGGTCGCGCAAGCCGGTCATGTCGGCGACGTAGCGCACGATCCGGCCGTTGCGTTCGGGACGGATCAGCCCGGCATGGGCGAGCACCTTCAGGTGCGCCGACATGGTGTTCTGGACCGTGTCCAGCCTTGCCGCGATCTCGCCCGCCGGAATGCCTTGCGGCCCGGCGCGCACGAGCAGCCGGAAGACATCCAGCCGCGTCTCCTGGCCAAGTGCGGCCAGCGCGTTCAAAGTGCCTTTCTTATCCATATATCCGAATCCTTGGATTTATGGATTTCCGGATATCGGGTTCGCCGCGATCTGTAAAGCGTGTTTGCACGTCGTCAGGTGACCGCCAGCACCTTTCCTGTATCGTGCTGGCGCACGAAGTCCACGCGGGCACCGTCCCAGTGATAGCTGTAATGTCGGCCCTGCACCGGAATGGTGATGACGTCTGGCCAGAAGATGCCGATGCAGCCGCCGCCCGGCATGCGCACGCTGTTCCACACCAGCCCGTCGCTGCCTGCCGCCCGCAGCGCACGCCCTTCCGCCTGCGAGGCGGAATAGTCGTCCGGGTCGAGCACATCAGGTACCGCGTTGACGTCATCGAGGTCGCGGTCGACGCTGCCGATCAGCACGCGGAAATCCGCCGTCCAGCCTGGATCCTCATGGGTGGCTCGCATGAATTTCTGGTGGTGATGGATGGTCTCGGCCAGCGCCACGTCCTCGCTGTCACCGGCATAGTAGATGCCGTAGCTGCCGTCCGAGAAGCGTCCGGGCCGCAGCGTCGAACAATGCACGAAGGGCGCCATCACGAAGCTGGCGCCGGGCCCGGAAACCCGTCTTGCGGCGGCCACCTTGCCGAGGTCGCCGATCTCGAACCTTATGCGCGGGTTGGTCTTCGCCTCGACCGAGGCCAGCGCCTCCCAGTCGCGCGGGTCTGCGATGTCCTCGAAAAGGTCTATCGGCGGATGGATGGAGCGGATGATGCGGAAGGTCTGGTGCCAGTCGACGCGGCGACGGACCGCAAGCCCACTCACCATGCACCACGCTCCGCATCGAGCCATTCGCGCATCGCGGCAAGATCGGAAATTTCGCCGCGCAGCATCAGGTCGAGGGCCGACTGGCCGCCGAAGGCGGCATTGGGCTTGCGGATCCAGGCATAGCCGCGCGCCGGCTCCGTGAACAGGTAGCGCAGGCCCTTGTGGATGCCCATCAGGTGCGCCATGCGGGTGCGCAGGTCGCGGTCGATCCTGCCGATGCCGCCCTCCTTCCAGCGTGCCCCAGTCTTCCAACGTGCCCAAGTGCGGGCCGACATGCCGCCGAGCAGGATACAGGCTTCGAGGTCGGTGAGATTCCAGGCCTTGAACAGGTTGACGGTTGTGCGCGCGAGCGCGCCCGCCTCGTCGTCTGATATGACACTTCCCGCTGCGGCCGGTGTGGTGACTATGGACTGAAGCTGCATTTTGCACCTCGCTATTGGCAGATATATAGCATGCATCTGCCAATTGGCAAGACGGCGCTCGCCGGGCCGAGTCTATTCCGCCGCTTCGTACCGAAAAGGCGCAACGGCTCAGGATGGCCCGGCCCGCCCATATCAGCCCGTCCGTCTCTTGCTCATATAGACCGTCACGCCATTCATGAACGGCTCTTCCCGGTCCACGACATAGCCGTGCCTCCTGTAGAGCGACACATTGGCCTCGAAGGCGCCATTGGTCAGCAGGCGAAGCTCGACGCGGCCCGCTTCTATTGCCTGTTGCTCAGCCCGCTCCAGCAACAGTCGGCCGATCCCCCTGCCCTGCGCATCTGGTGCGACGCAGACGTTCTCGATCCAGAGATGATCGTCGGCCAGGATGGTTTCGATCATCCCGACGATACGGCCACCCTCGACGGCAAGATCGAACGAATGCTCGGCAACGGCCTTGTCGTAGTCGGTGCGCATCGGCAGCGGCTCGCGACCGATTACCGGCACCCATTTGGCATAGGCGGCCCGAACGATATCCCTGATCGCGGCGGCGTCCGCCGGCACCGCCGGCCGAAGCCGGATGGAAGAGACGATGGTCATGAAAATGCTCCAGAATATGAAAACCCCGTCGGCCTGCTTGAGGCGAACGGGGCTGGAAACGAACGAACTGGTTCTATCGTGCCGGCCTTCGTCGTCGCGCAATCAGCTTGCCGCTCCGCACTGCGCAGGGGCGGCGCCGCTTGGTGTTGATGAGCGAAAAGACGAACATGCCGTCACGCTGGGGCATGAAGCGTGGCGCTGTCAAGGCGGATGCTCAATCGGTAATGTCTCACGTCATGGATTCGTTGCAGGTCTCGCGGTAACGGCAATTGATCGATGGACAGAATATGACCGGGACGCTGAACAAGGCGGTGCGGATGGTCGCCATCCTGAACCTCGCCTATTTCGGAATCGAGTTTGCCGTAGCCGTTTGGATCGGATCGGTATCGCTGTTCGCGGACAGCATCGATTTTCTGGAGGATGCATCCGTCAACCTCCTGATCATGGTTGCGCTGGGCTGGACTATGCGCAACAGAGCGCGGCTCGGAATGGCGCTGGCGGGAGTACTTCTGATCCCGGCTTTGGCGACGTTATGGACGGCCTGGGAGAAATTCAACATTCCGATTCCGCCAGCGCCCGTTCCGCTAACGCTCACCGCGGTTGGCGCGATCCTCGTCAACCTGTCGTGCGCGCTCTTGCTGGCCCGCTATCGCCATCACAGCGGCAGCCTTACCCATGCAGCATTCCTGTCGGCCCGCAACGACGTCCTGGCGAATGTCGCAATCATTGCCGCCGGCCTGGTCACGGCGTTCGTGTGGAATTCGGCTTGGCCAGATATCATCGTAGGCCTTGCAATCGCCGTCATGAATGCGGATGCGGCCCGCGAGGTCTTCACGGCCGCAAGACGCGAGTTCGCACAAGGCCAAATTTCAAACTGAGATGTTCCCGCCCGATCCGGGCGCAAGCCTCGCGTCCTCGATACGCCGTCGGTCAACACGGATCTCGTTGATGCCGACCTCTTCCAACAGCACAATCCATCTGGATTGAACCTGCCGTCGCTCTATCTTCTTGCTCGAGCGTCACCTCTTCCAAGACGCAAGCGCCGGAGCGTTGCCGTGACCGACACAGAGCTGGCTGACAACTATCGAGGCTACATCGCTTGCCTCAACAATCAGGATTGGCGCAACCTGCATCGGTTCGTCCATGACGAGGTGCACTATAATGGCGACCGGGTCGGGCTGGCGGGTTACCGCAAAATGCTGGAGCGGGATTTTACGGAAATCCCCGACCTCTATTTCGACATCCAACTGCTGATCTCGGATACGCCCTTCATAGCCAGCCGGCTCCAATTCAACTGCACGCCGATCGGAACCTTCCTTGGCCTGCCCGTCAACGGCAGAAAGGTCTCCTTCAGCGAGAACGTCTTCTATGAATTTCTGAACGACAGGATCAGGCACGTCTGGTCGGTGATCGACAAGGCGGCCATCGAAGCGCAGCTTTAGTCTGACAATCGTTCGTAAAAATCGATCGTTCTAACGAAAATAATTCGTTGGAAAGATTGGTTCTGGAATGGCATTCCTCCGCGATACCAGCCCGGAGCATTGCATTGTCTTCCTTTACCCACATTGCGAACGATATTCCGAAAAGCCTGATTTCTGCCGATCTTCCCCGGGGACAAAAATCTCTCAAATGGAGCGGCATCGTGCCAGGCATCGTCTTGGTCGCGATGATCACCGGGGTCGCCTTCTCGGCCCGCAATGTCTCAGGTTTCGCTTTGTTCAGCCCGATGATAACCGCCGTCGTCGCCGGCATGATCTATTCCAACGTGCTCGGCACGCCCGCCCACGCCAAAGCCGGCATCGCGTTTTCGCAGCGCCGGCTGCTGCGCTTTGCCATCGTGCTGCTCGGCTTCCAGCTGACGCTTGGCCAGATGGTATCGATTGGCGCCTACGGCGTCAGCATCGTGGCGGCTACGCTCGGCGCCACCTTCGTCTTCACCATCACGCTTGGCCGGCTGATCGGCGTCGACGCCAAGCTGGCGCAGCTGATCGCCGCCGGCACTTCGGTCTGCGGCGCCTCGGCCATCGTCGCCACCAACATCGTCACCGATGCGCGCGACGAGGACGTCGCCTACGCCGTCGCGTCGATCACTTTGTTCGGCACCGTCGCCATGCTCGGCTTCCCGCTCATGGCGCCTATGCTCGGCCTCGACCAGCACGCTTTCGGCCTGTGGGCCGGCGCTTCGATCCATGAGGTGGCGCAAGTCATCGGCGCCGGCTTCCAGAACGGCACCCAGTCAGGTGAGATCGCCACCGTCGCCAAGCTGACCCGCGTCGCCATGCTGGCGCCGATGGTCATCACGCTCGGCCTGATGGCCCGCCGCAAAAGCAGCGGTCAGTCAGCCGCACGGCCGCCCATGCCTTGGTTCGTCGCCGCCTTTGTCGCCGTCGTGGCGCTGAACAGCTTGGTCACCATGCCGGCCGAGATGAAGTCGGCAATAGCGCTCGCCACCACGATCATGCTGACCATGGGGCTGGCCGCCATGGGCCTGCAGGCAGACATTTCGCAGCTGCGCTCGCGCGGCCTGCGCCCGCTGGCGCTCGCCTTCTCGGCCTTCCTGTTCATCGGCTGCTTCAGCCTGATGCTGGTGAAATTCGCCTAGTTCAGACCCGGCCAGGTTCAGACCCGGCCAGGGCATGTTGAGATTCAGGTCAGGCCGGGGCGAGAACGATGGCTTCCGAGAACCGGAGCGGAGCGTACTTAACTACGTGAGCACCGGAAGCGCAGGAAGCCGCCGTTCGCAGCCCGGCCTCACCTGAATATCAGCATGCCCTAATCCTCGAACGAACTCGCCGCTGCATAGATCGCCGCCAGCGTCTCAATGCCGGCCTGGTCGGCCTTGTCGAAGCGGGCCGGCAGCGGGCTGTCGAGGTCGAGCACGCCAAAGACGCCCTCATCGTCCTCCAGCAGCACCACCAGTTCCGAACGCGAATCGGCGTCGCAGGCGATGTGGCCGGGGAAATCATGCACGTCCTTGATCAGCATCGAGGTGCCGAGTTCGACCGCCGTTCCGCACACACCCTTGCCGACGGCGATGCGCACGCAAGCCGGCTTGCCCTGGAACGGCCCGAGCACCATTTCCTCGTCCGATTGCAGGAAATAGAACCCCGCCCAGTTGAGGTCCGGCACCATCTGGAAAATCAGCGCCGCGGTGTTGGCGGCGTTGGCGATCGAATCGCGCTCGCCGTCGAGCAGCGCCTTAAGCTGGGCGGCAAGGTCGCGATAGAACGCGGCCTTGTCTGAGGTGTCGATGGCTTTGGCCGCAAGCATGGCTTGTCTCCGTAATCAGAATCGCGGTTGCGTTTCCGCAAGCTCTCTGCACCAAACGACCACCGGACGATACTAGCTTGAACTCCAGTCGCAGCGAAAGTCGGAAGAAGATGCCGGTCCGACACTCGGCAGCACGGCACGTCCATCGAACCGTGCTGCCTTGATCAAGAAGGCAAGTCCACTAGCCGGCGGGTTTGTACGCGCCGGCTGCCTTGTTGGCGGCCGCGAGCACTGCCTTCATGTCGAGTTCTTCCAGAACAACCATCTCGGTCAGCGAGCCGCTCGCTCGCACCGCAAGGGACATGCCAATCCCCGCTGACTGGTCCGGCACCTCGCCATTGACGACGACGTCATAGATGCCGCGCGTGAACATCATGCTGGTCATCTTGCCGCCAACGCTTTCAAAAAGCGCCTTGACCGCAGCTTGCCTGTCCGAGCCTTGCATCAATCCTTTGGCGGCATGAGGCGCATAGTTTGCCAAAATAGTCACTTTCATGGGTATTTCCTCCAAATGTCACTGTCTCGTGGCTGCTCCATAATTCGAGCGGCACGGAGTGATTTTTCGGTAACAATCGCAGGCGCCCTTGGACGCGTTGGCGGCCGAGGGCCCGCTGCCTGAGAAATATGCGCCTTAGCTAATGTAATGACAATACCAGACAGGCCGTTAGCAGCCACCGGATTGCGGAAGTGATCTGGCTGGATCTCGGCTCGGCCAATGGCATCGAGCTCGGGCCGGAAAGTGGCGGCGGCGCCGCAGATTCACATCGGGCGTTTGGGTTCGCTCTTTGATGGCGTCGCCGTGTTGAAATCGGATTTCTTGTGCTTGTCGGCGGCAATCCTGCGGATGCGGTCGAAGCGGCTTTCCTCGGTTTTTTCGGTCGTCACGACCGTCTCTGGCTTCCGCACGAACGTGATCATGGATCCGTCTCCTGGGCTAGAGGCCTGCACGCCGGGAGAAAATACCCCCGGCGGTAGTTATCCCGGCTCCATTGAAGAGCCGGGGTGGCTGATTCAGGACAGGTCTGAAAGGTGGCTTTTATGGAATCACCTTTCGCAGGACTGCCGAATCCTTAGTAGCCGCCCATGCCACCGCCACCGCCGCCCGCAGGTGCGGCATCCTTGGCCGGAATGTCGGTGATCATGGCTTCGGCGGTGATCAGAAGGGCTGCGATCGAGCCGGCATCCTGCAGCGCGGTGCGCACCACTTTCGCCGGGTCGACGATGCCCGCCTTGATCATGTCGACATAGGTCTCGTTCTGGGCGTCGAAGCCCTGATTGTGGTCCTTGCTGTCGATCAGCTTGCCGACGACGATCGAGCCTTCGACGCCGGAATTCTCCGCGATCTGGCGGATCGGCGCTTCGAGCGCCCGAAGCACGATCGAGATGCCTGCGGTGACATCGGCATTGGCGCCATTCAAGCCGGCCAGTGCCGACCTGGCACGCAGCAGTGCCACGCCTCCGCCGGGCACGATGCCTTCTTCAACCGCGGCGCGCGTTGCGTTCAGAGCATCGTCGATGCGGTCCTTCTTTTCCTTGACTTCCGACTCGGTGGCGCCGCCGACGCGGATGACGGCAACACCGCCGGAGAGTTTGGCCAGCCGCTCCTGCAGCTTTTCCTTATCGTAGTCGGAGGTCGTCTCCTCGATCTGGCCCTTGATCTGGGCGACGCGCGCTTGGATGGTCGCCTTGGTGCCGGCGCCGTCGATGATCGTGGTGGTGTCCTTCTCGATCAGCACGCGCTTGGCACGGCCCAGCATCTCGACAGTGACGTTTTCGAGCTTGATGCCGAGATCCTCGGAGATCATCTGGCCCGATGTCAGCACGGCGATGTCTTCCAGCATCGCCTTGCGGCGGTCGCCGAAACCCGGCGCCTTGACGGCCGCGACCTTCAGGCCACCGCGCAATTTGTTGACGACCAGCGTGGCGAGTGCCTCGCCTTCGACGTCCTCGGAGATGATCAGCAGCGGCCTGCCGCTCTGCACCACCGCTTCGAGGATCGGCAGCATCGCCTGCAGATTGCCGAGCTTCTTCTCGTGGATGAGGATGTAGGGGTCTTCCAGCTCGGCTCGCATCTTGTCGGCATTGGTGACGAAGTAGGGCGAGAGGTAACCGCGGTCGAACTGCATGCCTTCGACGACGTCGAGCTCGGTGTCGGCGGTCTTGGCCTCCTCGACGGTGATGACGCCGTCATTGCCGACCTTGTCCATCGCCTTGGCGATCATCTCGCCGACGCTGGCATCGCCATTGGCGGCGATGGTGCCGACCTGGGCGATCTCGGCCGACGACTTGACCTTCTTGGCGCGAGCCTGGATTTCCTTGACCACGGCGGAAACCGCCTGGTCGATGCCGCGCTTGAGGTCCATCGGGTTCATGCCGGCGGCGACCAGCTTGGCGCCTTCGCGCAGGATCGAGGCGGCCAGCACCGTAGCGGTGGTGGTGCCATCACCGGCCAGATCGTTGGTCTTCGAGGCGACTTCGCGCACCATCTGCGCGCCCATGTTCTCGAACTTGTCGGCAAGCTCGATTTCCTTGGCGACGGTGACGCCGTCCTTGGTGATGCGCGGAGCGCCATAGGCCTTGTCGAGGATGACGTTGCGGCCCTTGGGACCGAGCGTGACCTTCACAGCATTGTTGAGGATCTCGACGCCGCGCAGCATGCGGTCGCGCGCATCGGTGGAGAATTTGATTTCCTTGGCAGACATGATTTTTATCCAGTTTGGTCGGAGAAAATGAGATCAGGCAGCTTTCTTGGCGGCCGCGCTCTTGTCGATGACGCCCGTCTCGCTCTTGTCGATCACGCCAGTCTCGCTCTTGTCGATGACGCCCATGATGTCAGCTTCCTTCATGATCAGAAGGTCCTCGCCATCGATCTTGACCTCGGTGCCCGACCATTTGCCGAACAGGATGAAGTCGCCTGCCTTGACGTCGAGTGGAACAAGCGCGCCGTTTTCGTCACGGGCGCCAGGCCCAACGGCGATGACTTCGCCTTCCGCGGGCTTTTCCTTGGCATTGTCGGGGATGATGATACCGCCCTTGGATTTGATATCGCCTTCGGCGCGACGAATGACGACGCGGTCGTGGAGTGGCCGAAATTTCATGGGAACATTCTTTCTGGGGCCGGCACAGGCGGCCACGCCCCCTTTCTATAGACGCATTGGCACTCGATAGATAGGAGTGCCAAAAATTATTCGCGTCCGAATTAAATATTCAAAAGTATTATTTCGGCGGCCGGTTTCGTGATATCCGCAGATCGTCAAATAATTCAAAAGATTGAATTTTGCCGATCGAGTGCCTATTTGTCGGACGAGTTCACTTTCACGATTTCAGGTACAAGGGAGATTTCTTCGATGGCCGAAGGCAATCAGACGATCATGGAAAAAGCTGAAGCCCGCTTTGTCGACAAGCAGAAGAAGACAGCGGAGAAAAACAAGGCAACCGCCGAATATATGTCCGAAGCGAGGGCCCGGGAGATCAAGACGGCAAGGCTCAGGGAACTGCGGCTGGCCAAGGAAGAGGCTGACCGCGTCGCCGAGGCTCTCAATCCTACGCCGAAGAAGAAGCGGGTGACCAAGAAAGCCACGGAGGCCAAGACATGAGTCTCACCTTCCCCAACCGTAGCCGCAGCTATGACGAGGCCGGCCAGCGCATCCGTTTCGTCGGCTATGATGGCATGTTCCAGATCTCCTTTTCGGTCGCCGCCGACGCGATGGCGAAGATGCAGCCAGCAGCCGCAGCCAATGAGGCCGGTTACCTCGCCACATTCGACACCGAGGGCAGCGCCATCCGCGAAGTGGCGTCGAGGGCTTACGACCGCACCCACAGGAGCATGTATGTGCTGACGGCAGCCGATTTCGGCTGAGGACCGAATGGCGGCGACGGCGATCAGGGCCTGCGCCCTGCCCTCCGCGCGTCCTAACGCCGGGTCCGTGGCGCTCACGGCTCCACACCGCAGTCTTGGGTATCGATGGTCACGCAACGCAGGGTCATGATCGTCGAGGCCAAGACGCTTCCAAGTGAAAGCGATGCTGGCCTCTGAAGTTCCGCCCACCTTTCGTCACGAAAGGTGGGTTAGGTAGCCTCGAGTTCCATTACCTTCACTGCCGCTTTGGCGAGAAATCCAGAACGGGTGTAACCATGAGCCTCGGCGAAGGCATCTATTCGCTGAAGAACGTCATCTGGTAGAGTGACGTTTACCCGCACCGCCTTTTTTGCTTCGGTTTTCAGGCCAACTAGAATGGCGACACCATCGCGGTTGACAGACGACGCCATAACCTCGGTTAGAGACGAGGGTTCTGGAATAGCCTCCCCATCTTCGACAAGCCCTTCCACATGAAAGGCAAGGGCCTCTTCGGCCATAACTCGCGCGTCATCCAAGTCCTTACCTGCCGTAATCAAGCCAGGAAAATCAGGAAAAGACACGCCGAAGTCGCTTTCGCCATCCTTATGGATAAGTCCAATATACTGCTTCATGTCTCTCACCTCAGTCTCAATCCGGACTGCTTTTCGATACTGCGCAGGGTGCCGATGGGTATGTCTCGCTTGGGGCGCGGAACCGTGACCCGTCCCGGTTTGTCGTTATGCTTGAACTGAGCATGACTGCCTTTTCGAGCAACTTCGAACCATCCATCGCCAACCAATCTTGCAATCACATCGGCGCCCTTCATGTGTGTATGAATACACACTTATCCTCGCGATATCAATGAAAACTGGTCCAGGCGAATCAGCCTATATGACCGCGGCGGTCGCTTGGCGAACATCGTCGCTGTCGCCGCTGTTGTCGAAAGCAGTGCCGGTTCCATCGTGGTTCGATTCCCTGGATCATCTGGCTCGCGCTCAACGGCAACTCAGGCGATGAGGTCGCGGACTCAATGGTGCGGCCTGACGGCAGCCGGTTTCGGCCGATCAGCCGAGATCCATCTCCTCGACCATCGGGGCGAAATCCAAACCTGAAGTCATTACCTGTCCAGACCATTTTTCCGCTTGAACGACCATCAGATCTGGCTTAGCCTTGGTTTGAGAAAAGGTTTTTCCAAACATTTCCGATCGGGCTTGGCCACGTGCCGGTTCTTTTCCGGGCTGTAAGAGAAAACCTTTTCCCAGCTAAGGATTCTCGGCGCGATGCCATCGGACGATCTGCCTGTTCCGGCCTTTTCCAAGCCAGTCACCTTGCGTGACGTGGCCGCGCAGGCCGGCGTCAGCGTCGCTACCGCCTCGAAGGCGCTCAACAACCAGGGGCGAATGACCGGCGAAACGCGCGAACGCATCCGCGAGACGGCGCGGCGCCTCGGCTTCCGGCCCAACAGCCTGGCGCAGAGCCTGCTCCGGCGGCGCAGCTTCACCGTCGGCCTGCTCACCAACGACACCTATGGCCGCTTCTCGCTGCCGCTGATGTCTGGCATTTCGGACGCGCTGGTCGACAATGGCGTGTCGGTGTTCCTGTGCAATGTCGAGGAGGATCCGCGGCTGGGCCAGATGCATGTCGACGCCATGCTCGACAAACGCGTCGACGGCATCATCGCCACCGGCAAGCGCATCGACCGCCATCTGCCTGTCGACCTCAGCAATCTGCGCGTCCCGGTGATCTATGCCTTCACGCAGCCCGATCCCGACGCCATCGCCTTCGTTTCGGACGATTCCGACGGCGCCCGGCTGGCTGTCGAGCACCTTTGCCGGCTGGGCTGGAAGCGCATCGCCCATGTCACCGGCCCAGCGAGCTTTGCCGTGGTGCACGCCCGCGCCCAGGCTTACCGCGACGTGCTGATCGAAAACAGCCTGCCGGTCACCGAGCCCCTGCTCGGCTCCTGGTCGGAAGCCTGGGGTCATCAGGCGGTAGCGCAACTGTTCGACGGCAAAAGCGAGATGCCGGACGCCGTCTTCTGCGGCAACGACCAGATCGCGCGCGGCGTCATCGATGCCTTGCGCGAGCGCGGCCTGAACGTTCCGCGCGATGTCGGCGTCATCGGTTTCGACAATTGGGAGATCGTGGCCGAGGCGACGCGCCCGCCGCTGACCTCCATCGACATGAACCTGGTCGCACTCGGGCGCGAGGCCGGGCTGACCCTGCTTTCGCTGGTCGGCGGCAAGCGCGCCGCGCCGGGCATTCGAAAACTGCCGTGCCGGCTGGTGGTGCGGCAGTCATGCGGCCATCCGCTGGATGGCTGAAACCAAGCGCCGCGCAATCGGCGCCAAGCCGCGGAGCGCGGCCAAACCTGGAGGAGGAGAACATGAGGAACCTGATTGCCAAACTGGCCCTGGCCGCTGCCGTTCTGGGTAGCGGACTCGGCACTGCCGCCGCCGAGACGGCCAACATCTGGGTGCGCGCCGACGGCTCCAATTTCATGCCGAGGATCGTCGACGCCTACAACAAGGCGCACACCAACCAGGTCAAACTGGACATCATCCCCAATGCCGAGATCATCCCGAAATATGGCGCTGCGGCCGCCGGCGGCACTGCTCCGGACGCGCTGTCGCTCGACCTGATCTACACGCCGTCCTTCGCCGCTGCCGGCCAGTTGGAGGACATCACCGACTGGGCCAAGTCCCTGCCCTATTTCGCCAGCCTGTCGCCGGCGCATGTGAAGACCGGCACCTATAAGGACCACATTTACGGCCTGCCGTTCTCCGCCGACGCCTCGGTGCTGATCTGGAACAAAAAGCTGTTCAAGCAGGCCGGCCTCGACCCTGAGAAGGGGCCGACCAACTGGGCCGAGATCGCGGCCGACGCCGAGAAGGTCAACGCACTCGGCGGTAACATCAAGGGCTTCTACTTCTCGGGCAATTGCGGCGGCTGCAACATCTTCACCTTCACGCCGCTGATCTGGGCGTCGGGCGGCGACATCCTCTCGGAGGACGGGTCCAAGGCGACGCTGGATAGCCCGCAATTGCGCAGCGCCATTGATCTCTACCGCTCGATGGTCAAGAAGGACCTAGTGCCGGCAGGTGCGCAGACCGACACCGGCGCCAACTTCTTCGCCGCCTTCGCCGCCGGCAATATCGGTATCTCACCCTCCGGCGCCTTCGCCATCGGCGCGCTCAACACCCAGTATCCCGATATCGACTACGGCGTCACCTTCCTGCCGGGCAAGGATAGCGGCTGGTCGTCCTTTGCCGGCGGCGACAATTTCGTCGTCACCAAGGGCACCACGAAACTGCCCGTGGTGAAGGAATTCCTCGATTTCGCCTATTCGATCGAGGGCCAGACCATCCTCGCCAAATACGGCAGCCTGCCGGTGCGCGGCGACATCGCCAAGGAAGCGCTGAAGGATCTCGATCCGCGCTACCAGATCGCCGCCGAGGCCATGGCCAAGGGCCGCACGCCCTATTCGGTGGTGTTCAACGACCTGATCAACTCCGCCAACGGGCCGTGGACGCAGATGATCAACGAGGTCTTCTTCGGCGACGACGTCGACGGCGCGATCGCCAATGCGCAGGAGACGATGCAGTCAATCATCGACCAGGCGCCGCAGAAGTAGCGGCGTCTGCCGGCCGCCCGCTCGTCTCCCTGGGCGGGTGGCCGCCCCAGCTCCCCCTTGAGGGGAGGATGGACATCGCATCCGTCAGTGCAGGCTATTCGACATGGAAGCTTTGAGACATCCGCTCGGCCTATCCAGTTTGGGTTCCTCGCCCCCACGTGAGTGGGGGAGAGGTGGCTCGGCGAAGCCGAGACGGAGAGGGGGACTGCGCCCTACGAAGGCCCCCTCAACCGGGGGCGCGCGGGGCGCCCCCCCCCCCCC
>NZ_JAMYOR010000037.1:0-62044 GCF_040319965.1 Mesorhizobium sp. M0830
ACCCCCACCACCAACACCCCCCGCGGCGCGTGGGCCTGTTTTTTTTTTATACTCCCCTGTGGTCCCTCCCATCTCCGGGGCCACGCCCGGGGGGGCCCGGGGGCGCGGGGCGTGGGCCCCCCCCCCCCGGGGCCGCTGCAAGCCCTTGTTCTGAGCCGGACCGAGAGCGCAATGCGTGCCTCGTCACATTCTCGCCTTATCGCCAAATTAGTGGTGAGTGATCATTCACTCACCACTAAGGGGCGTTGCCTCAGAGGGAGGTCTTGAATGGCAAAAATCCTTGTTACCGGGGGAACAGGGCATCTCGGCCGCGATCTTGTGCCGGCGTTGAACGAGGCTGGGCACATTATCCGGCTGCTCGCCAGAAAAACCGGGCAAGACAATTCCGTTGAGTGGGCTCTAGGTGATCTCGCAACCGGCGACGGCATCGATGAGGCTCTTGTCAGCATCGACACGGTCATACACGCCGCGACGCTGTCGCCGATCGCCAGGCGCGGCATGAGGCTGATAGATTTCTTCTCAAGTCCGGCCAGCGTCGATGTCGAGGGCACGCGGCATTTGCTTGCCGCGTCGCAGCGTGCCGGCGTAAGCCACTTCATCTTCGTGTCGATCGTCGGCCTAGAATTCAGCCGCCTGCCCTATGCCCGGGTAAAACTGGCAGGCGAACAGCTCGTACGAGAGTCCTCGCTCCCATGGTCGGTCATCCGCGCCACGCCGTTCTATTACCTTCTGGCGAAGATGCTCGGCGGGCTGGAATGGCTGCCGGTCTGGCCGCTTCCGACCTCGCCCTCAAATCCGGTGGATACACGCGACGTGGCCCGCTATCTCGCAGCGGCTGTCACCGATGGGAAAAGGGGCATCCGTATGGAAATAGGTGGCCCGGACGTGATGCCTTTCTCGAGTTTCGCGCGGCTATACCGCGACGCACTTGGGCTAGCACGTCTCGTCCTGCCGCTGCCTATCAGTCGAAAGATGGGCCTTAGAATGGGCTTGGTCGAAACCGCCGGGCGTTTTGGCGAAAAGACCTGGAAGAGTTGGCTTTCCGAACACCACCGAAGCGCCCGCTAGTCGAATCCTGTCTCTGCATCGCCGGCACGAGCGATCGTCGATGCTGGCAGGTATTAATGTCCATTGCGAATCCATTCATCAGGTCACTGAGCCAGGAGCAGCCATGAAGCCGCCATCAACCGGACGCGAGCGTATTGTGCGCGCGGCTATCCGCCTGTTTGGCGAACGCGGCTACGATCGGACAAGCGTTCCCGATATCCAGGAAGCAGCCGGTCTGTCTCGCGGCTCCGGCGCGCTCTACAAGCATTTCTCTTCGAAAGAGGACTTGCTTGCCGCCGCGATCGAGCAGTTCGTCGGCACGGCGCGGGAAGGCCGGGCGGAACTTGGCGAGAAGACGCTTTCCATCGAGGAGGGCTCACGGAGACTTGTGGGAAGCATGCTTCAAAAACTCGGCGCCAATCGTGACGTGCTCCGCATCCTGTGGCGGGATCTGGAGCATTTCCCCGAATTGAAAGCTTCGGCGCGTACAGAGATCATGCAAAGCACGTATCTCGCCGTCGCCGAATGGCTGCGGGAGCATCAGCGTCAGGGTGAACTGCGCCCACATGACAGCGAGGCGGTCGCTGCCGTCATCGTCGGCAGCGTCGCCATGTTCCGGGTCTTCGAGGCGATATGGGGCGAACGTGCGATCGACATCGGCGACGAACGTTTTGCGTCCGCCTGGAGCGATTTGTTAGTGCAAGGGCTCAAGCCCCCGCCTTAACCTATATCCGAAGGCGGTATCTTCTCACCCTCCAGCTTGGCGCGTTTCGAATAGGCGCGCACGCTGAACGGCAGGAAGATCAGGTAACCGGCGACCGAAGCCGTCAGCGTGTACCAGGGATAGGTCATCAGCAGGAGCACGTAGAGCACGACACCAAGGATAATCGGCAGCACCTTGTCGCCCGGGATTCTCAGGTTCTTGCCGGAATAGACCGGCAGCCGGCTGACCAGCAGGAAGGCGACCAGAATCGTGAAGCCGGTGGCGACGAAGGCGGCTGGACGACTGGGCTCCAGCCCGGTGCGGAGGAAATAAAGATAGAGCGGCAGCATCACCAGCACGGCGCCCGCCGGCGCCGGCACGCCGACGAAATATTCGGACTGCCATAGGGGGCGATCGGCCTTCTCGTCGTCAAGCACGTTGAAACGGGCGAGCCGCAGCCCGCAGGCGATAGCAAACAGAAGTGCGGCGATCCATCCCGGCGAGCCGGCGCGGTCGAGCAGGAAGGCATAGAGCACCAGAGCCGGTGCGACGCCGAAATTGACGATGTCGGCCAGCGAATCCATCTGCGCGCCAAATTTGGAGGTCGCCTTCAGCATCCGCGCCAGGCGACCGTCAATGCCGTCGAGGAAGGCCGCAAGCAGCACCATCACCACCGCCGGCTCGAAACGGCCTTCGAAGCCGAAGCGGATGCCGGACAGGCCGGCGCAGATGGCCAGCACGGTGACCAGATTGGGCAGCACCATGCGCATAGGGATTTCCCGGATGCGCGGACCGCCGCTGGCGTGGGCCTCGAACTTTTTGTATTGCGTGCCCACCGTCAGGAAATCCGAACAAGAGGCGTGCCGGCCACACCGCCGAATTCGGCCAGCACGGTTTCGCCGCCGACCGCCGTCTGGCCAACGGCAACACGCGGCGTGGCGGCCAGCGGCAGGAACACATCGACGCGCGAGCCGAAGCGGATCAGGCCGAAGCGCTCGCCGATGGCGATCGAGCCGCCGGCCTCGGCCCAGCAGACGATGCGGCGCGCCACAAGGCCGGCGATCTGCACAGCCGCAACCGTGCCGTTGGGACTCTCGATGACCAGGCCGTTGCGCTCGTTCTCGGTGCTGGCCTTGTCGAGTTCGGCATTGAGGAATTTTCCCGGCCGATGCTCGATCTTGGTGATGCGCCCGCGTACGGGAGCGCGGTTTACGTGGCAGGAGAAGACGTTCATGAACACCGAGATGCGGGTCATTTCGACATTGCCGAGGCCGAGTTCGCGAGGCGGCACGGCCGGCCCGACCGCAGAAATGATGCCGTCTGCGGGGCTGACCACGAGGTGGTCGTCGACCGGCGTGACGCGCTCGGGATCACGGAAGAAATAGACGCACCAGGCCGTCAGGATAAGGCCTATCCAGAACAGGATCGAAGAGAAATAGCCGAGGAAGAGCGTTGCCGCGCCAAAGGCCGCGATGAAGGGATAGCCTTCGCGATGGATCGGTACCAACGCGTTCTTGACCGTATCGACAAGGCTCATCGGGTAAAAGCGGGCTCCGTTTCAATTGCGGCCTCAATAGCCGAAAGCCCCCCTCGCCGCAACGCAACAATCGGCAAGGCTGTATTGGCCGCGTCCTACAGAAGCGGTGGTGCGCTCGCCTGTCGGCGTCATTGTCGGCAGAATTCGGGGCACCGCCGGTTCAAAATGCGGGAACAAGCCGACCGCCCATGATCTTAAACCCCAACACGGCGCACCTCATTGCCAAGCGATGGGCCGCCACAAGTGCGGTTCTGCTCGCGCTGGCGGCATCGAATGGCAGCGCAATAGCGCAAGCCAAGCTATCCTTTGACTGCAGCAAGGCCGCCAGCGTGGCGGAAAAGGCCATTTGCGCCGCCCATGCTGATGGAACGTTCTTCCTGACGGAGAAAAAGTAGCGCGGCGCCATCGAGACGACCGGACCAGATTAGTTGGCGCCATCGGCTTCGGCTCGCGCAAAATGTTCTTCAATCTCAAGCCTGCCGGCGTCCGCTAGCGGGTCTTCCGCGCTCGATCTCAAGAGCATGCTGCCGTTGGGAGCGGACAATAGGAGCAATGGTCTACCGCCAGCAGCAACTGTCCAACTGACGACCGATCCTCCCTCTCTCGGAACCAACATCGACGGCAAGGCAACTGCTCCTGCAGTGTCTACTCCAGCCCTGCGCAAAAGAAGGTCGAGGGCTGCTGGCGCCCGATAGGCTTCAGCCAATTTGATGACGGTCGCTATTGAATCGGCGCCGACATGCGACAGCTTCAAGCCGACATGTGGAGCACTGTCACCAAATAACTCATCGATGTCGTCGGTGACGCTGTCGTTGGGTCCGAAGTCGAGTTCCAGTTCCGTGCCATCGGCAGCAAGGTACTGGTATGCCGCTGTATGCGTCGACGTGACCACGCACAACAGCGCCCTGCAGGCATTGGTTACGACAGGAAAAGCCATCTGCTTCTCGCCGTCTATGTCCAACATCCTTCCTTCGCCGACCCCAAGCTTGACCTCGGGTTGCGGCAAGCCTGCACAGGCTAAACCGATGCCCACTTGAAGTCGGCTCGTCATCACTGCTTTCAGATGGAACACCGAGCGATGGCGCAATCGAGGTTCGCGCCTGGGATTGGCCATCACAACGCCGAGAATGGCCTCCTGGCATTCGGCATCATCGACAATCTCCAGTTCAGGCCATGAGGCAATCCAACCCACTGCGCGGGCAAGCAACGGGACGCTATCTTCCTCCTTGTAAAAAAGATCGTCGAGCTCATCAAGGAAATCAGCGCGACCACCTTCGAATCCGGTCTGTTCCTCCGCTTCTTTTGGGTGTTCCCTGACCCAAGCAACCATTTGTTCCAAAGCAGCCAAATGATTTGTCGCTCGCATTCCAGCCAGAGCCAACCTCGCATCGGAGGTAATTTTGTCGAAGCCACCATGGTAGTTGCGGATAAATTGGCTGTGGCCGCCATTGCTTACTTCCAGGGCGTAGAGATAGGTATGAAAAAACTGCCTCGCCGATGCCGGAATTTCGTGATCTTCGTAGAGGCCCTGGTTGAGCATCGCGTTGACGAAATCCATGACCGCGGTCACGAGATCAGCGACGTAATTCTCCTTGGCAGCGCGCTCGACAGCTGAAAACGGGACAATGACTGAAGACACATGCGGGCTGGCCATCGGCTGCTCCGAACGGACGGCCGAAACCGTTGTCGACTGTTGAAGCTTTTTCGCGAAAAAATTCCGAACATGCCAGCGGCCTTCTTATCTGCAGCAGCAGAATAATACCTTGAAGAGCAAATAAAAGCATTTGAAATTCATTTTCAAATGTCTAGTCGCCGACGTTTTTAGAGCATTCAGAAAACTGATTTCGAGATTTTGCTTCAGGAGCTCAGCGTAGAGGTGGCCGAGTTGAATTGTTGCGTGATGCCTGTCGGCAACGCACGCCGTGATCCGTCCTTGGTGAGACAGCGTCTTTCTGGACCGCCCGGCCATGATGACGTGCGCAACAAGGAGCTCTCGCAAATGCAGAAACAACCGGCCACCCAAGCGCATCTCCTGACCGCCGGCCTCGCCTTCGGCGAGTCGCCGCGTTGGCACAACGGACGGCTTTGGGTCTGCAACTGGGGCACCGGCGAGATCATCGCCGTCGATGCCGACGGCAACCGCGAGATTGTGCTTACCGTGCCGGCTGTCCTGCCCTACTCCATCGACTGGCTGCCGGATGGCCGTCTGCTTGTCATCTCCGGTCGCGACGGCTTGCTTCTGCGGCAGGAAGCAGATGGAAGACTCGTCACCCATGCCGATTTGCGCAGCCTCTCGAAAAGCCCGTGGAACGAAATCGTTGTCGATGGGCGCGGCAACATCTATGTCAATGGCGGTGGCCCGGCGCCGGCGCCGGGCGAGCATTTCGGTCCCGGCACGATCGTGCTGGTCACGCCGGACGGTGCGGTCCGGCAAGTGGCCGAGAATATCGCCTTTGCCAACGGCATGGCGGTCACCCCGGACAACAAGACGCTGATCGTCGCCGAATCGCATGCCAACCGGCTTACCGCCTTCGACATCGCCGCCGACGGCACTCTGTCCAATCGGCGGGTCTGGGCTGATCTCGATGGCTATCCCGACGGCATCTGCCTCGATGCCGAGGGGGCGATCTGGTATGCGGATGTTCCCAACAAGCATTGCGTGCGCGTGAGCGAAGGCGGTGAGGTGTTGCAGACAGTCGTTGTCGATCGCGGCTGCTTTGCCTGCATACTGGGCGGCACCGACAGGAAAACGCTGTTCATTCTCGCCGCCGAATGGCGTGGCTTCGAGCACATGGTCAGCGACGCGCGCACCGGCCAGGTGCTCAGCGTGGACGCACCGGCACCCGGCGTCGGCTGGCCGTAGGAAATCCTATTACAGTCCGGGAATACGCTGATAGTTGGCGATGTCGGCCCGAACACCGAGCCGGGCGATCGTCTCCTGCGGGTTGAAGGCGATGCGCTCGTGCGCCGCCTTGACGATCGGCACGACATTGTCGACGGCCGTCTGGTTCTCCCATTCGACGATAGTGACGAGGTTGAACTCGCCAGGACCCGAGAATTGCTCGAGTAGGAAATCCTGCACGAAGCCTTGCTGCAGGCGCAGCAATTCATGCGTTGTCCTGACCTTGGCCAGTATCTCTTCGCGAGCGGCGGCCGGGACGACGAATTTGTCCACCCTGAACACGCTGCCGCCGTTAACGTTCTGATTTGTCTTGCTCATTTCGATCATTCCGTTCT
This sequence comes from Mesorhizobium sp. M0830, assembly GCF_040319965.1. Taxonomy (NCBI): domain Bacteria; kingdom Pseudomonadati; phylum Pseudomonadota; class Alphaproteobacteria; order Hyphomicrobiales; family Phyllobacteriaceae; genus Mesorhizobium; species Mesorhizobium sp. M0830. Next base: position 6,525 of record NZ_JAMYOR010000037.1, read on the forward strand.
TGGATCATGTTGCTTCCGGGCTCCAAGAACGACCTACAATCTCAACTTAAGTTGAGGTCAAGCGGAAATTTCTTCCTTCTCATCTGGTAGGCGGCTCACCTGGTAGGCGGCATCAATTCACCTCGGATAGCCGGCGGCGAACGATGACGCCAAGTTCGTCGCCCTCGCGGGCGATGCGCAGCCGCTCCTCGGCTTCCGTTGCCTCGCGCTGGCGATCCCACATCGAGGCGTAGAGGCCATGCTTGTGCATCAGTTCGGCATGCGTTCCGCGCTCGGCGATCTGGCCGTCCTGCAGCACGATGATCTCGTCGGCCGTAATCACCGTCGACAGCCGGTGGGCGATGACGATGGTGGTGCGACCGCGGCTGACCAAGTCGAGCGCCGCCTGGATTTCCTGCTCGGTGTGGCTGTCGAGGGCCGAAGTCGCTTCGTCGAGCATCAGGATCGGCGGGGCTTTCAGGATGGTGCGGGCGATCGCCACGCGCTGCTTCTCGCCGCCCGAGAGTTTCAGCCCACGCTCACCGACCATCGATTTGTAGCCGTCTGGCAGCCGCTCGATGAAGGGGCCGATCTGGGCGAGTTCGGCAGCCTTGCGCATATCCTCCTCGCTGGCACCGATGCGGCCGTAGCGGATGTTGTAGGCGATGGTGTCGTTGAACAGCACAGTATCCTGCGGCACCATGCCGATTGCTCCGCGCAGGCTCTCCTGCGTCACGTCCCTGATATCCTGGCCGTCGATCAGCACCTGGCCGTCCTGGACATCGTAGAAGCGGAATAGAAGCCGCGAGATGGTCGACTTGCCGGCGCCCGATGGCCCGACAATGGCGACGGTCTTGCCGGCGGGCACCTCGAAGCTGACGCCCTTCAGGATCTTGCGGTTCGGGTCGTAGGAGAATTGAACGTCGCGGAACTCGACCTTGCCGGCGCTGACAGCAAGTGGCTTCGCATCCGGCCTGTCGACGATCTCCTGCGGCACATCCAAAAGGTCGAACATTTGCTCGATATCGGTCAGCCCCTGGCGGATTTCGCGGTAGATGAAGCCGATGAAATTGAGCGGAACCGACAACTGCATCAGCATGGCGTTGATGAAGACAAAATCGCCGACCGTCTGCGTGCCGGCCTGCACCTCCAGCGCCGACATGCACATGACGATGACTGTGCCGAGGCCAAAGATGATGCCCTGGCCAAAATTCAGCCAGCCAAGCGAGGTCCAGATGCGCGTCGCCGATATCTCGTAGCGTGCCATGGAGCGGTCGAAGCGCTCGGCCTCCATGCCTTCGTTGTTGAAATACTTGACCGTTTCGTAGTTTAGCAGCGAGTCGATCGCCTTGGTGTTGGCATCGGTGTCGCTGTCGTTCATGTCGCGGCGGATCGAGATGCGCCAGTCGCTGGCGCGCACCGTGAACCAGACATAGACCCAGACGGTGACCGCGACGACCGCCACATATTTCCAGCCATAGGTGTAGGCGAAGATGCCGGTGGTCAGGGCGAATTCGAGAATCGTCGGCGCTGTATTAAGCATGATGAAGCGCACGATCGTCTCGATGCCCTTGGTGCCGCGTTCGATGATGCGCGACAGGCCGCCGGTCCGGCGCTCGAGATGAAAGCGCAGCGACAGTTGGTGCATGTGGACGAAGGTGCGGAAAGCAAGCTGACGCACTGCGTACTGGCCAACGCGGGCAAACAGCGCGTCGCGCAACTGATTGAAGCCAAGCTGCACCAGTCGCACGACATTGTAGGCGACGACCAGCATGACGGGCGCCAGCAGAAAGCTCGGCAGCGGCGGCACCGATTTGGCGTCACCGGCCAGCGCATCGGTCGCCCATTTGAAAAAATAGGGACCGGCGACCAGCGTCAGCTTGGCCACAACCAACAGAAGCGTCGCCCAGGTGACCCGGGCTCTCAGATCCGCGCGATCCGCCGGCCACATATAGGGCCACAGGTTGAGCAGCGTCTTGAAGGTCGAGGAGTCGGAGACGGTTTTTTTGGCCATTCTTTGTGCCTTCTTCTTATGTCTTTTTGACCATGATCTCTTCCGAAAACAGGGCTGCACTTTTCGGGATCATGGATTTAGCGGCCGGAGCAGCAGGAATTGACGAGCGCGGTCAGCGACATCGAGACATCGGCGAGCGCGGCGTGGTTGATCGCATAGCGCGAGCGCTGGCGATCAGGCTCGAACCGGACCAGCCCGGCTTCGACCAATATCTTCAAATGCTGTGACACGGTGGACTGCGCCAGATCGAAACGATCGACGACCTCGCGGCAGCAACAGGAGCTGCTGGCCGACAGGTATTTCAGGATTTCGATACGCGCCGGGTGCGAAAGCGCTGCCAGCCGAGCAGCGACGGCGCGGCTGTCCGGGGCCTCCGACGCGGAGCGGAGTGTATGGGTTTCGAAGGGGCTGTCGCTCATCGTCCATCGGCGATAAACGATGGTTGGCGCTATCGCAAGCTACTCTTCTGGGCAGACCAGATAGCGGCTAACGCTGTGAGATGGACTTCTCGATCCCCGGGATATCGGCTATCCGTTCAGCCAGAAAGTCGACCAGCAGGCGAACCCTTGCAACGCCCGCGCTCCGGGACGATCAGCATGTTCAACGGGACGGACGGCAGCTGCTCCCGCCATTTGTCGCCTATAGCGTCGACCGCTTCGGTGAAGCCGACTTCGAGCCCGCTGCCGAGCGCCTGCGCGAGCGAATGAGAACGCTCGCTACCGCGCAGCCCATTCCCTATCGCCGGCAGAATGGCGGCGACTATTTGATTCCGAGCATGAAGCTACGCCCCGACCTGGGCGATCAGAACATGACCGGGTTCAAACTTCACCTAAGCGGCTCAACGAGCTAGCTGACTTCGACCTCTGGAAAGCCTTGTCTCTAGTTGGTCTTTGTCGTCACCTGCTTGCCCATCGCCTTGAGGTCGGCGGCTTCGCCTTCCTTGGACTTTTCCGGGACCTTGAACACCTGTCCCGGCCAGATGCGATCAGGATCGCTGATCTGATCCTGGTTGGCGAGGTAGATGGTCGAGTAGCGCATGCCATGGCCGTAGACACGCCGTGAAATCCGCCAAAGCGTGTCGTGGCGGTGGATGATGACGGCGCCGTCCGCATGTTCGAGCTTGGGCGCTACGGTCTCGGGCACATCGCTTGGCGGCGTGGCTGCCACCACAACGGCCGGAGCCTCACCGGCCGGTGCTGCGGGAGCAGCCGCGACATCGGCTGGAGCGGCAGGCGCTTCGGCGGCAGCAGGTTCGGCAGGCTTGAGCTCCGCGGGCGCCACGGCGGCGATCGATTCACCCGGCTCGCGCTCGAACGGCACGGCGGCGCGTGCCACCACTTTCACGCCGTCGGCATCGAGACCGTCGACATGGATGGTGTAGCTGCCGACCGGAATGTCGCGCGTCGCCTCGACGAGGAAATGGCCGTTCGGCGACGTCTGAGCGTCACCGAGCAGGATATCATTGGCATAGGCGCGCACCTTGCGGCCCGGATCTGAGAGGCCGGCAACAAATATCTTGTTGCCGTCGATCTCCACCGCCTCGACGACGATCTTGGGTTCGGACACGTCTGGCGCAGCCGGCGCCGATGGGGCTGCCGGAGCAGGTGACGCTTCAGCCACGGCCGGCGCCGGAGCCGGCGCGGCTGGTGCCGAAGCAGTTGCGGGCGCCGCCGCGGGAGCCGCCGGCGCGGCGGCCTGGTCGCCGGCAGCCGGGGCGGCCGGCTTTGCCTCGGGCGCGGGAACGGTGAGCAGTTCGGCCGGCTTGCCCGGCTCCTCGACCATCGCCAGCACCTGGCCGGCCGCATTCTTTGGAACCGAGACGACTGCGGTCTGCACCGACGGCGTCACGACATCGCCGGTGGTCGCGCGCAGGGCAATCGTATAGTCGCCAGGCTTCAACGGATCGTCGAGCACGATGACAAAGGCGCCGTCGGGACCGGCGACCGTCGAACCGAGCACGGGCGTGCCGTTGAGGATCTCGACCTTCGCGTTGGGCGCCGCGTTGCCGGCAATCACAATGGAGCCGTTGCTCTCGACGCGCACGACATCGAAGGACGGTGCGATCGGACCGGCCGCAGCCGGCGCTGCCGGAACCGCTGCACCCGTTGCCGGTGCGGCCGGCGCCGTTATCTGGGGCACCGCGGCGGGCGCGGCCGGCACAGCCGCTGCTGGAAGCCGCGCTTCCGTGCCGGGATCAGCCGGCTTCGGCGCCGCGGGCGGCGTCAAGGCAGCCACTTGCGCCGGCGGCGTCGGATTAAGATACGGGTCGAGCGCACCCGAAACATAGGCGGTCCCCGCAGCCGCAACGGTCCCACCCGCCACGAACAGGAACGCCTTCAATGGATTAATCACCATATTTCTCTACCCCTTAGCCACCTAACGCCGGTCTAGCCTGTTTTGCCCATGTCGACAAGAAAGAGGGACCGACAAGAAAAAGCCCGAGCTTGTTGACCCTTGGGGCTTGACCGCGCTTTCAGACCCAATCACCAATCATCAGCATGAACACGATTCGATCCGTTTGCGTCTATTGCGGCTCGTCTCCGGGCCGCGATGAAATCTATATCAAGGCCGGGCACCTGCTCGGGCGCTCGATTGCCAAAGCGGGCCTGCGGCTGATCTATGGCGGCGGCACCAAAGGCATCATGGGCGCCGTCGCCGAAGGCGCCTTGCGCGCGGGGGGCAAGGTGACGGGCATCATTCCGCGCTTCCTGATCAATAGGGAGGCAACGGAAACCGCGCTTGACCGGCTCGACGAACTCTTGATCACCGACAACATGCACGAGCGCAAACACAAGATGTTCGAGAAATCCGACGCCTTTGTGGCGCTGCCGGGCGGCATCGGCACGGTCGAGGAGATCGTCGAGGTCATGACCTGGGCGCAGCTCGGTCATCACCGCAAGCCGATCGTCTTCGGCAATGTCGGCGGATTCTGGGATCCGATGCTGTCGTTGCTCGATCACATGGCGGCCCAGGGCTTCATCCACACCGCGCAGCGAGTCAAGCCGCTGGTTGTCGACGACCCCGAAGCGATCGTCGCCGCCATCATGGTGGCTGGGTCCTCCGTCGACGCCCCGACCGAGGGCGTGCAGTCGGTGATAGACAAGATGTGAGGCAGTAGGGAATAGGGCGGTAGGCAGTGTGAATGCCGGGGGACGGCAACCCCTACTGCCTACTGCCTACTGCCTACTGCCTACTGCCTACTGCCCAGGGCAACGAACTCGGGTTAACGGGTTCCTTCGGAGCCTTCGCCTGCGCATTGGCTGACGGAGCATCAAACGAAAAACCCGCCTGTGCGGCGGGTCACTGGCGCAAATCAGCACCATAGAGAAATATATACCATAGCTGAGGGCACGGAATCAAGAAAAAATTCCTATTACCGGCACAAAAGCCGACACCGCCGAACTGTCGTCAGGTCTTTGTTAACCTGAGTGCGGAGCCCTAGCCTACTGCCTACTGCCTACTGCCTACTGCCTACTGCCTACTGCAGCTGCCTGCCGCAGATCAGCGATCACCGCGCGGCGGTCATGACGTCGCCAGGCAAGATGGATGGAAACCGTGCGCTCGAACCATGGCAGGTCGCGAAACACGATCCGCGGCGGAGCGGCGGCACGCAGGCTGGCCTGCACCGTCGCCAGGCCGAGGCCGGCGCTGACCAGACCGAGCGAGGTCAGCGGGTCAGCCGTCTCATAGGCGATGTCGGGCAGAAAACCGGCTTTGGCGCATGCGGCAAGGAATTGCCCGCGGTTGGTGTCGTCGGGCTGGCGCACGACCGTGATCCAGGTGCGGCCGTCGAGGTGATGCGGCCCGATCTCTGATATTTGGACAAGCGGATCATCTTCGGGGATCGCCAGCACCAACGGCTCATGCCGCAGCGCCATGGCGGCGACATCCGGGTCATCGTCGGCTGGCGGCGAATAGACAAAGCCCAGATCGAGCACCCGCTGCCGCAACCCCTCCAGCTGCGCCGCCGAACGCAGGCTTCGCAACTGAAGGTGAAAGTCTGGCCGGTCGCGGCGGAACTGGCGCAGCATGCCTGCGACAAGCCCGGCATGCACGGCGCCTTCGACGTAGCCGATGGCGAGACGGCCGATGGCGCCGCTGGCCAGGTTGCGGCCGAACTCCTCCAGTCGTCGCGCATTGGACAGCAGCGAGCGGGCCTCCGCGAGGAAGGCGCGACCCTCGGCATTGAGATGGACCCGCTGCTTCGACCTCTCAAACAGGGAGACGCCAAGCTGCTCCTCGAGCTGCATGATCTGCCGGCTGAGCGGCGACTGCGAGATATGCAGCATCTCGGCGGCGCGACCGACATTGCCGGCTTCGGCGACGGTGACGAAATACCTGATCTGGCGCAGGTCGAACATTTTTTCTCCGAGGTTCCAAGTCCTCACGGGTCTTAACTATAGCCTAATCAGTCTTGGACAGTCTGACCAGTGGGAGTGATACTCGGCCATCCCAACCAAAGGAGACCGACATGCAGTTCTTTGCCCTTCTCACTCGCAACACCGAAAAGTTTACCGATGCCGATTTCGCGCCGCTGCTGCCCGGTGAGGCCGAACAGCGCCGAACGCTTTACGCCGAAGGCGCGGTCCGCCAGGTATGGAACCGCGGCGATATACCAGGCAGTGGCATGATGTTCGAGGCCGGCAGCGACGCGGACGTGCGTGGCCATCTCGCCACCTTGCCCCTGATCAAGGCCGGCATGATGGATATCTCCGAAATCGTGCCGCTCAATCCTTACCCTGGGTTCGGCCCGAAGCGCTGAGAGGACGCAATCCGGTGGCGGCGAAGGCGTCACCACCGGATTGACGCGGCGATCGACAGGCTGTGATCGGCTGTCAAGAAACCGTCACACGAAACCGGGTTCGCACGTGCTAGCAATTGGGATCAGGCGACCGCCACGCGGCGCCATGCTCGAAACCTCAATCTGGCGCCTCGCCCATGGATATCGCTCTCGCCCCGGAAGGCACTGACCTGTCGCCTTACCTGCCTGATGGGCACGGGTTGTTCTTCATCTATCACTTCACCGCAGAGGGCGTGCGAACCAGGGACGCCGCGGCCGCGCACTGGACATGGCGCAGCTACCAGATCACTGACCTGCACGCACGCCAGGAGATCGGCGCCGAAAGGGCTTTGCCGGGGCCGGTGCGCGACGCCTTCCTTGCTCCGAGCCATGGCTGCCACATCGACTTCGAGGATGGCTGGCTCTATGGCGATCTGCCGGATCTCAGGCACGACTTTTCGGAGGCGCGCGGACTCGTCCATTTCCGCTTCGCCTTCAACGACACGATGCTGATCGGCGCTCGCAAGCAGCCGCTGGAATCGGTCGACGCCGTCCGCAAGGCGGTGGAAAATGGATCGCGGAAATTCCGCTCGCCGGCGGAACTGATCGAGGCGGTCACGGGCCAGTCGCTCGACGGCATGTCGGCCGAGCTCCGCAAGCTGGGCGACACGCTCGACGGCATCGAGGACCGTGTCGTGCGCGATGCATGGCACAATGAACGACAAGCGCTGGTCGAGGCGCGCCGACAATTGGTGGTGATCCATCGGCAGATGGCGACGATCACCAATCTGTTCCGGCATCTCGATCATTCGCATCGCAACGAGCTGCCTGACCCGATCAACGACATGGCGGTCAGGCTCTCGCAACGGGCGCATACGCTCTATCATGACGGCGAGCAGCTGCAGGCGCGCACAAGGCTGTTGCAGGACGAGCTGATGGCCAAGCTGACCATGCAGTCGAACCAGCTCCTCTATGCTCTCTCTGTCATGACAGCGGTGCTGTTGCCGATGACCATCATCTCGGGCCTGTTCGGCATGAATGTCGGCGGCCTGCCGCTGGTCAACACGCCGATGGGGTTTTGGGTGGTGTCGGCGGTATCGCTCGTTATCGCCGCGGCTACCTATCTGTTCGTCCGACGGCTCGGCCGGGGAATGTAACGTCAGTACCTTTCACGCCGAGGCGCGAAAATCCTCGAGGACGGTGCCGGCGGCAGCGACTTCCGCTTCATGGTCGGGCTCGCGCCAGGTCTCGGCAAGGCCCGCCGCATACCATTCGCGCATCGCCGGCAAGGCAAGCAACTGCGCCGGATAGGTGGCGGCCGCTCCTTCGAAAACGAGCCCGTACGACTGTGCCCGAAACGCCACTGGGGCAAAGAAGGCGTCGACGGCGGTGAAATGAGCGCCGGCGAGAAACGGTCCGCCGAAACGGGCAAGGCCATCGTTCCAGAGATCGCCGAGGCGAAAGAGATCCTGCTTCAGCGCATCGGACATCGGAAACGGCTTCACGCGCAGGCCGCAACTCATTGGGCATGAACCGCGCAGTGCGGTGAAGCTCGAATGCATCTCGGCGGCGGCCGAGCGTGCCCATGCGCGTGCCTTTGCCTCGACGGGCCAAACGCCATGGTGGCGCTCTGCCAGATATTCGGCGATGGCGAGCGAGTCCCAGACCGCCCAACCGTCGTCGATCAGGCACGGCACACGGCCGCTGGGCGAGAACGACCGGTAGAGCTCCCAGCTCGATCCGGTCGGGAACGGCGTCAGCCGCTCCTCCAATGGGATATCCAGCTCTCGCATCAGCACCCAGGGCCGCAGCGACCATGAGGAATAGTTCTTGTTGGCGATGTGCAACAGGTACATCGAAACTCCTTACCGGGCAGAAGCCTTGCGCGCTGTCGTCAGCATCGACCAGGAATAGACCGCCAGTGCCGCCCAGATCAGCGCGAACGCGACCGCCTGAGTGGTGCCGAAAGGCTCGTTGAAGATCAGCACGGCGATCAGGAACACCATGGTCGGCGCGATATATTGCATGATGCCGATGGTGGAGAGGCGCAGCAGCTTGGCGCCGAAGGCGAACAACAGCAGCGGTACCGACGTGACCGGACCGCAGCCGATCAGCAACGCCGTGTCGGCACCGCTGCTGGATACGATGTGGTCCTGTCCGGTCGCGATCAGATAGATGATGTAGCCAAGCGCCGGCACCGACAGCAAAAGCACTTCGAGCAGAAACCCCTGGCTGGGGCCGATCGGCAGCGTCTTGCGAAAGAAGCCGTAGGCGGCGAAGGAAAACGCCAAGGCCAGCGACACCCAGGGCAGCTTGCCGCCTTCGATGGTCAGTACCGCGACGGCGACCGCCGCCAGTACCACTGCTGCGATCTGAAGCCGGTCAAGCCGCTCGCCAAGCAAAAGGGCTCCGACGACGACGCTGACCAGCGGATTGATGTAATAGCCGAGCGCGGTTTCGACCGTGCGGTCGACGGCGATCGCCCAGACGTACACGCCCCAGTTGACCGAGATCAGCGCCGCCGTCAGCGCGGCCATGGCGATAGTGCGCGGCGAACGCAGTGCCGCCTTGAAATCCGCCGTGCGGCCGGCCCAGACCAGAACGGCGGCGGCGATCGGCACTGACCAGACGATGCGGTGGGCAATGACTTCGGCGAGCGGCAGATGCGCCACGGCCTTCATGTAGAAGGGCAGCATTCCCCATAGCAAATAAGCGCCCAGTGCGAGCAGGAAGCCGCGACGGGCCTTGGAATCAGCGTCCAGGATAATTGCTTCAGTGGCCATGGGCCAACGCTATGGCCCAGCCACTTTGCCAAGACCATCGCAAAGTTCTGATGGATCAATGGACTTTCGCTGATGGTTCAACCGCCATTGTCCTGAATGCATTGCAAGCTTATTCGTCCGCAATACGATTCTAGGGCTGAGCCGTCTTCTCAATTAGCTCGAAGAAAGTGCGGTCGGGAGCACCTTCATCGTGCCGGAAGCCCGTCAGCTCGGCCGCAAGATCAAGAGGAAGGTCAAAAACAAAATCGACTTCGGTACCTTTGATGTCTTCTTCGTCCTGCTTTGAAAAACATCGCCGTTTTAACGCTTCAAATGATGATGGAAGATCGCCCGTGGTATGCAGATCCCTGACATTCTTGTCGGCGCCATGCCATACTTTCCAGATATTCTTGCCGTCGCGCCAGAGTTCGACACGTGCGAACATCATATGCTCTTCTATATGTGCGATTATGACTTCGCGGCCTTGCGAAATCGCGGCCAGATACTGGGAGGGCGGGTTTGGGAAACTGCAGGGCTGGAGAATGATGATCGCCCAGTGCTTTTCGCTGGCATAGACGCTTATTGGCGCATCGAAATCTTCGGATGGATCACCGAGTTGACGCCCGAACAAAGCGGCGGCTTCCTTTGCGCCGTAATCGCGAAAGCCTAGCCAGCTGATCGAAAAACCCATCGCCTCACTCCGCCGCCACAAGGCCGGCCATCTCGCGGTTCTTCATCAGTTTGTAGACAATGGAATCCATCAGCGCCTGGAACGAGGCGTCGATGATGTTTTCGGAAACACCGACCGTCCACCAGCGCGCGCCGGTGCCGTCATGCGATTCGATCAGGACGCGGGTGATCGCCTCGGTGCCGCCATTGAGGATACGCACCTTGAAGTCGGCAAGCTCCATATCGGCGATCTCGCCCTGGAATTTGCCGAGATCCTTACGCAGTGCGATGTCGAGTGCGTTGACCGGGCCATGCCCCTCGGCCACCGACATCTTCTCCTCGCCGTCGACCAGCACTTTGACGATCGCTTCGGACACCGTCTTCAACTGACCGTTGGCGTCAAAGCGGCGCTCGACCATGCAGCGGAACGAGGTGACCTTGAAGAACTCCGGCAGGCCGTGCAGCATCTTGCGCGCCAGGAGTTCGAAGCTGGCGTCGGCACCCTCATAGGCGTAACCCTCGGCCTCGCGCTCCTTGACCACTGATATCAGCGCATCGAGCCGGTGGTCGTCCTTCGGTACGTCGATGCCGCGCCGCTTCAGTTCGGCTAGGAAATTGGCCTTGCCGCCCTGGTCCGAAACCATGACGCGTCTGCGGTTGCCGACCGTTTCCGGCGGCACATGCTCATAGGTCGCCGGCTCCTTGGCCAGCGCCGAGGCATGGATGCCGGCCTTGGTGGCGAAGGCGGAGGCGCCGACATAGGGCGCCTGCGCTTCCGGAGCGCGATTCAAGAGCTCGTCGAAAGCCCGCGACAGACGCGAAATGCCAGTCAGCGCCTCAGCCGAAATGCCCGTCTCGAAACGATCGGCGAAGGCCGGCTTCAGCGCCAGCGTCGGCACGATCGAGATCAGGTTGGCGTTGCCGCAGCGCTCGCCGATGCCGTTGAGCGTGCCCTGGATCTGGCGCACGCCGGCCTCGACCGCGGCCAGCGAATTGGCCACTGCCTGACCGGTGTCGTCATGGGCATGGATGCCGAGATGATCGCCTGACATACCGGACGAAATAACCTTCTCGACGATGGCGCGGACTTCCGACGGCTGCGTGCCGCCATTGGTGTCGCACAGCACCACCCAGCGCGCGCCTGCATCATAGGCGGTCCTGGCACACGCCAGCGCATAGCCGGGATTGGCCTTGAAGCCGTCGAAGAAATGCTCGCAGTCGACCAGCGCCTCCTTGCCGGCGGCGATCGCCGCTTCGACAGAGGCCTTGATGGCGTCGAGGTTTTCTTCATTGGTGCAGCCGAGCGCGACACGGACGTGGTAGTCCCAGCTCTTGGCGACGAAGCAGATGGCGTCCGACTTAGATTGCACCAGTGAGGCAAGGCCGGGATCGTTGGACGCTGATACCCCTGCCCGCTTGGTCATGCCGAAGGCGACGAATTTGGCACGTGTCGTCCGCTTCTCCTGGAAGAAGGCCGTGTCGGTCGGGTTGGCGCCGGGATAGCCACCCTCGACATAGTCGAGGCCGAAGGCGTCAAGCAGCTTGGCGATGGCGATCTTGTCCTCGACGGAAAAGTCGATGCCCGGCGTCTGCTGGCCATCGCGCAGTGTGGTGTCGAAGAGGAACAGTCTTTCCTTTTTCATGACAGCAAGGTGCTTGGGCACCCCCCTCTGGCCTGCCGGCCATCTCCCCCGCAAGGGGGGAGATCGGCAGCTTTGACGACAGCGCTGGTCCTGCAACGTCGGCGATTGGCGAAAGCGAAGGCGACATCCAATCTCCCCCCTTGCGGGGGAGATGGCCGGCAGGCCAGAGGGGGGTGTGAAGGATCGCCGTACATCGACTATATCTTCCCCGCAAAACCATCCGTGGCCCGAATCAGTCGGTCAAGGATACCCGGCTCCGAATAGGCGTGGCCGGCACCCTCGATCAGGTGGAAATCCGCCTTCGGCCAGGCCTTGTGCAGCGCCCAGGCATAGCGCGCGGGGCACGGCATGTCGTAGCGACCGTGGACGATGGTACCGGGAATCTCGCTCAGCTTGTGCGCGTCGCGCAGCAGCTGCCCTTCCTCGAGCCAGCCGGCATGGACGAAATAGTGGTTCTCTATACGGGCGAAGGCGACGGCATAGTCCTCCTGCCCAAACGGTCCGCTGGTCTCCGGCTCCGGCAACAGCGTGATGGTTTCGCCTTCCCACAGGCTCCACGCGCGCGCTGCCTCGATCTGGGCCTTGTGGTCACTGCCGACCAGCCGCTTGCGATAGGCGGCCATCATGTCGCCACGCTCGGCCTCGGGGATCGGCGACAGGAACCGCTCCCATTTGTCCGGGAACATTTCAGAGACGCCGAACTGATAGTACCATTCGAGTTCGGCGCGCGTCAGCGTGTAGATGCCGCGCACCACCAGTTCGCTGACCCGTTCAGGGTGCGTTTCGGCATAGGCCAACGCCAGGGTCGAGCCCCAGGAGCCGCCGAACACCAGCCATTGGTCGAACCCGGCCATTTCGCGCAGCCGTTCGATATCGGCAACCAGATGCCATGTCGTATTGGCTTCGAGCGAGGCATTGGGCGTCGATTTTCCGCAGCCGCGTTGGTCGAACAGGATGACGTCGTAAAGGCTCGGGTCAAACAGTCGCCGGTGTTTTGGCGAGATGGTGCCGCCCGGCCCACCATGCAGAAATACCGCCGGCTTGGCGCCCTTGGTGCCGGAACGCTCCCAGTAGACCCGATGGCCGTCACCGACATCGAGCATGCCGGAATCGAACGCCTCGATTTCGGGGTAGAGGGTACGCAATTGACAGCTCATAGTTGCAAACCTTTGATCGGCCAGTCCGCTGTTTCATGGTCGGGGTGCTGGAAGGAGATGATCTGCTCCTGCCTCGCGTAGTAGTCGGGGTCTTGGTGAACGGGCTGGTCGAAGATCGTCTCCACCCAGGGCAGCCGCGCTGCGTAATTGACCTGGATCTGCGGTGCCAGGTCCGAACGATCGTCGAAGGCGCCGATGGCGATCTCCAGTCCACCAGGCTGCCGATAGGTAAGCGGCGTCCCGCAGCGGGCGCAGAAGCCACGATCGATGTTGACCGACGACTGGAAGTAACTCGGCTCTTCATGGGTCCATTCGACGCCATCCCTGGGCACCGTCACCAGCGCACCGAAGAACGAGCCGAACTGCTTCTGGCACATGCGGCAATGGCAGATCGAGGGACGGCCGAGCGCTCCATGAATGCGGAAACGCACGGCGCCGCACTGGCAACCGCCGGTTCTTACCTGATCGGTCATGACTTCTCCTTTGGCGGCCATTGTTCGGTGTCGTGGTCTGGGTGCTGATAGGAGACGAGATCGGCCAGATAGGGGGCCGCCGACATATCGGCCATTGTCTCCTCGCCCGGCAGTTCCGGGATCGTATCGACATAGGGCAGCTTTGCCTCCGTGCCCCACTGGATCAACGGCACGATCTCCGCCGGATTGTCGAACGCACCGATCGCCAGCCCGACACCATCCGGCGCGGTGAAGGTCAGCGGCGTGCCGCAATTGGCACAAAAACCACGATCGACATGGTTGGATGAGCGAAAATATTTCGGCTCACCGCGCGTCCAGTCGAGCTTCGCCCCGCGCACTGAAACAAGCGGCGCGTAGAACGAGCCAAACGCCTTCTGGCACATGCGGCAATGGCAGATCGAAGCGTCTCCCAACGCGCCTTCGACGCGAAAGCGCACCGCGCCGCACTGGCAGCCGCCGGTATAGATCGGCCGATTGTCGAGGCTCATCGCCGCTCACTCCGTGGCATGGCAGACGGCCTCGACGTTGTTGCCGTCGGGATCGAGGACAAAGGCGGCGTAGTAGTCCAGGTGATAGTGTGGTCTCAGGCCCGGCCCGCCATTGTCCTTGCCGCCGGCGGCAAGTGCCGCGGCATGGAAGGCTTCGACCTCGGCGCGGCTGCGCGCGGTGAAAGCGACGTGCTGGCGGTCCCTCGGCTTGTCCTTGCCGGTACTCAGCCAGAACACCGGCCGGTCACGGCCATAGCCACCGACCTTGGCGCCGCCGGTATATTCCAGCGGCACCATGTAGAGGAGCGCGGCACCCAGCGGCGCCATCGCCTTGTCGTAGAAAGCCTTCGAAGCGTCGAAATCGGCAACGGTGATACCAAGATGGTCGATCATGGAACGGACTCCCTTGCTGGTTCGCATGCCGGCACTTCGGCGCCGGCCAGGCCGGCCTCGATCACGACGTGCTGGCAGGCATTGTCGATATCGCGAATGACGTCGTCGTTCCAGAAGCGCAGTATGGTCCAGCCGCTACTCTTCAAATATGCGCTGCGCTCTGAATCGCGCTCTACGTGCTCAGCGTCTCCGTGCTGGCTACCATCAACCTCAATGATCAGCTTTTTGTCCGAGCAGGCAAAATCGACGATATAAGGGCCGATTGGCACCTGCCGGCGGAAGCTTAAGCCCATTAGCCGATGCGCGCGAAGCTCGTTCCAGAGCTTCAGCTCGGCGTCGGTCATCACACGACGCATGGATTTTGCGTTCTTGCGCTGGCGTGATGGGACGAGGTCGTGACCCATCAGGCACCTTCGTACGAGAAGGCTGCTAAACGTTGCAGAACAGGTCTACTCGGCGGAGCTGCCAATCTCCCCCCTTGCGGGGGAGATGCCCGGCAGGGCAGAGGGGGGTGCTGTCCCGCCGGCCTATCCGCTGAAGACCGCTGCCTTCTCGGGAAATGGTTGAAACGTGGGAGTGCAAACGGAAACGCTGGCGTTCCTTCACACCCCCCTCTGTCCTGCCGGACATCTCCCCCGCAAGGGGGGAGATCGGCTGTCGCCAGCGTCTCCGCCAACCTTGCAAAAGAGTTTCGCGCCAACCTCACCGTTTCACCTCCCAGGTTGTCACACGCTCCCCAGTGGCCGGGTCCTTGCCGTCCTTCAACTGTATACCTTGTGCCAGCAGTTCATCGCGGATGCGGTCGGCCTCGGCCCAGTTCTTCGCGGCGATGAATGCGAGACGCTTGGCGATGGCTTTAGCGATGTAGTCTTCATCGACCTTCGCCGAGGCGACATCGAAGCCGAGGAACAGCAGCGACGCCTTCAGCGACGCAGCGGCATTGTTGCCGTCCGCTGCCTCGCCGGCCAATTGGGTCAAAACCTGGAAGGCGGCATAGGTGGCGAGATCGTCGGACAAGGCATCGATGACCTCCACCGGCAACTGCCCCGCCGCCGGCGCCAGATCCGCCGCCCGCTTCCATTTGCGCAGCGTGTTCTCAGCCTCTTCCAGCTTGCGCACGGAAAAGTCGATCGGCTCGCGGTAGTGCGTCATCAGCATCGCCAGCCGCAGCACCTCGCCCGGCCATTTGCGGCCACCGAAGGTCTCGGTCTCCAGCAATTCATTGATCGAATAGAAATTGCCGAGGCTCTTCGACATCTTCTGGCCTTCGACCTGCAGGAAGCCATTGTGCATCCAGATGTTGGCCATCACATCGGTGCCGTGGGCGCAGCGCGACTGGGCGATTTCGTTCTCATGGTGCGGAAAGATCAGGTCGAGGCCGCCGCCATGAATATCGAAGACCTCGCCAAGATAGGCGGCCGACATTGCCGAGCATTCGATGTGCCAACCCGGCCGGCCTCGGCCCCATGGCGAATTCCAGCCCGGTTCCTCCGGCGACGACAGCTTCCAGAGGACAAAATCACCGGGATTTTTCTTGTGCGCGTCGACGGCGACGCGAGCGCCGGCCTGCTGCTCGTCGAGATTGCGTTTCGACAGCTGGCCGTAGTCAGGCATCGACGCCGTGTCGAACAGGACTTCGCCTGCCGCAGCATAGGCATGGCCGCGTTCGATCAGGCTTTGAATCAGGGTAATCATGTCCACCTTGCCGTCAGCTCGGGGCTCGACGAATTCGGTGGCGCGCGGCTCGACCGTCGGCTCCAGGCAGCCGAGAACAGCCACATCCTTGTGGAACTGATCGGCGGTCTTTTCGGTGACCCGCCGGATCGCTTCATTGAGCGAAAGCTTGCCTGAGGCGATCTCGCCGCCAAAATCCCGCAAGGCGCGCGCGTTGATCTTGTCGTCGACGTCGGTGATGTTGCGCACATAGGTGACATGCGCCTGCCCATAGACATGGCGCAGCAAGCGGAACAGCACGTCGAAGACGATCACCGGCCTGGCATTGCCGATATGGGCAAAGTCATAGACGGTTGGGCCGCAGACATACATGCGCACATTGCGCGCATCGATCGGGATGAAATCCTCCTTCGACCGCGTCAGCGTGTTGTAGAGGCGCAGGCCCTTCGATGCGTCAGACATTCGTGCCTTCCCGGTCTGTTGTGTTCAGGACCCGCCTAGCGCCGAGGCGCAAGACCGGATTCCAGCCTACTGGCCGGGGCGTTTGTCCAATCTGGGAAAGATGAGGCGAAAACGTCCGGACCAGCGCGAGGCTAGCCAATAATGCAAATGCCACAAATGGCGAAAGACGTTTTCATGGCCGGCTTTATCGCCTTGGCCAGTGTTGCCGTCAAGTCGCTAGTTTCGGCAAAAACGTCGCTGGATCACAGGTAATGATGCACAGAAACATTTTATTAAACATGTCGGCACAGTCATGAAACATTCGTCGACTAGATCAGCAGGCGTCACGATTTGGTCAGAATCGGCCATCAAACGCGGACACGAAAATGTTATCTGGGAAGAGAGACATGCCTCGCAGCAAACAAGAATCCAACCGCGCCAAGCAACCGGCGCTGGCTAACCACTATCGCGCAGTCGGTCCTGCCGCGATCGTCGCCGCCCTTCTGCACACCGCGAAGAAGAACAAGCCGGCACAGAAGATCGTGTCGCCCCGCGCCGCCTGAAGCGGTTTGCGACCGGCCGCATAGCCGGGCATGATGGCGCCGATATGCGCCTCTCAACAACGGCCTCAGGCTAAAACAGCGTCATCTGACTGTCGTCCGCGCCGGGCTTCCGGCGCTTGACCCTCTCGGGCTCCGGCCCGATCTCGCCCCGCTCCTGAATTTCCGGTCCGGTGTTCGTCACCTTGTTGACGAGGTCGGAGACGGGAATCGCCTCGAAGAAATCGAGTTGTGTCGGCCGCAACAGGTCGGCCACATCGCGCGGCTTGAGCGTGCGGCAATCCAGCCAGCGGGCGAAATCCCTGGGATCGATCACCACCGGCATGCGATCATGGATATGCGCGATATCGGCATTGGCGTTGACTGTCAGGATGGCGCCGGTGTCCATTTCCGAACCGCCCGGCTCGGCATAGGTCTCGATCAATCCGGCAAAGGCGACCAACCCGCCATGCTTGGGTCTGATCCAGTAGGGTTGCCCCTTCCTGCCACCGGTTTGCCGCCATTCGTAGAAGCCGGAGGCCGGTACCAAAGCACGGCGATGGCGCATCGCCGTTTTGAACGAGGCCTTTTCGGCAGCGCCCTCAGAACGCGCGTTGAACAGCAGTGGAAACTCGCTTGTGTCCTTCACCCAGGTCGGGATCAGCCCCCAGCGCACCAGCATCGGCTGGCGGTCCGGCAGATTCGAGCCCGGCGCCCGCGGAGGGCCGGCGATCACCATCAGGACCGGCTGTGTCGGCGCGATGTTGTAGCGTGGCGGGAACTCCTCCAGTTCGGCCAAGCCCAGCACGGCGGCGGTCTGATACGGCGTCGCGGTCAAGGCAAAACGTCCGCACATTGTCTGTTGCTGCCCTCGAATGGTCTCGTTCAAAAGTGGCGATAGAACCGGCGTTGCGCAACCGCTAAAGCTCGCCCATGCTGGGCGGTCCACAACAGACCTACCTCCACGCCTGATCGGGATCCATGAACGAAGCGCGTAAGATACTGCCTGCAGTCTCGGTCGCCATCGTGCGTGCGGATACCGTGCTTCTGGTCAAGCGAGCCCGGCAACCCTCGCGAGGACTCTATGCCTTTCCGGGGGGCAAGGTCGAACCCGGCGAAACGCTGGAGCAGGCTGCCGCCCGCGAACTGCTGGAAGAGACCGGCTTGCGGGCCACCGATTACCACCCGCTTCGGGAAATCCATATCGACGGCAGGGACGACAGCCACCCCGTCGATTATCTCCTCACGGTCTTCGGCGCAGCCTATGCCGGCGGTGAGGCGGTGGCCAGCGACGACGCCGAGACGGCTGCGTTCTATACGCTCAGCGAGATGGCGACACTGCCGCTTGCCGGCTCGGTGTTCGCGGTTGCCGAAGACTTGTTGAATCCCGGCGGACACGGCAGGCCCCAGTCCTGAAAATCGCCTTGCAGGCGACAAATTGTTTCGTCACAAAGACTTATGCTGTCTGGCAAAGCCAGAACGGCTTATGCCGTTCGGCAGAGAAGATTCATGAACCGTTCATCCATGCTCCTCGCCATATGCCTGTCCGTCAGCGCAGCCGTTTCGATACGGCCCGCACTTAGCGCCGAGTCGCCGTTCGAGCCGGGGCTGATGCGATTGGCGGAGGTTTTGGGGTCGCTGCATTTCCTGCGCAATTTATGCGGCGAGAAGGGCGACCAGTGGCGTGTCGAGATGGAGAAGCTGCTCGATTCGGAAAATCCGGATGCCGAGCGGCGCGCCCGTTTCATCGCCAGCTTCAATCGCGGCTATCGCTCCTTCGGCGGCACTTATACGCAGTGCACACCCTCGGCGACCGAAGCCATCAGCCGCTATATGAAGGAAGGCGAGACGCTGTCACGCGATATCGCCTCGCGTTACGGCAACTAGGCATGTCGCCCAAAGTGCGCAGCGGCTTTGGATAAGACGGCATAAATTAGAAAGCCTAGAGCGCGTTGCCTGACTCCAACGAAAAGCGACGTGCTTTGGGCGTTTCAACTCCTCATCAACAATTATCCGGGCCATTGCCGGTGACAGCCGACATGTCCGGCTTGTGCCAAGCGATATCTTGGTGCAATCCTCATGTGGCGCTTCTGCAACAGTATTAACAAAACCTTATCGCGAGAATGCGGAATTAACTCAAACTGAAGGTTTTCGCCCCGCGTGCCGCGCTAATCGGCTAAGTTTGACTCGGGTCGAACGCAGCCTCGCGCAAGGCAACCGGTCTTTGTAACATACGATCAAAAAAATGTCGTATTTACAAATACTTAATTGCCTCGCGTGTGAAATGAACAGATCAGGCCTGATCCACATCGATGGATCGCTGCTTGAAAGGTGGACATTCGCTTATGGAACATGGTGTCAACGACATCGACGCGCTGGTCCGGGAAGAAAAACGCCTGACCGCCGTGGAAAGCCACAGCGAGGCCTGGGCGGAAGGTCTCTCCGCCGGCATAGAGCCCGAGATCATTGCCGAAGCAGCGCTCGAAACCGCCTTCGGTGAGATGTTGCGTGCCAATGGCGAGACCTCGGCCCTTGCCCTGCTCGACCGTATGCGTGAAAAGGTGATTGCTGGCGCCTTCGAACCTGAACGGCTGCGGCACTGAACCGACGTCCGGCTCTTTGACGACGGAACGCCGCTCGGGCGTCATGCCCGGAAGCAGGGAGAAACGGGCAGTGAGTTTTTCGATGTCAGGCGAGCCGCGTGGCTTGGTCCTTTACATCTGCTTCGCCGCTTGCTGTGCCGCGATTCCCATGGTTGTATGTCTCGCAAGCAGCCCCGCTTATGCGCTGAGCGAGATCAAGCGCGAAGAGCTACCTCCAACAGTCACGCAGCCGGCGGACGACGACATGTCGCCCCCGGGAAGCACCGTGCCGATGCCCAACCCGGTCGGAACGCCGCCTCCGGCCGGCCAGCCGGCTGCTCCGGGCGAATCCGAGCCCGACAGCCCGGCAGATGGCGGCGTGACCAGGCCGCGCGTCGATCCGGACACGCCCCTGCCGGAGGTTGTCTACGATCTCGGCAAGCTGCCGGAACCGGTCCGGCGCATGCATGATCTGATCGTCGAGGCCTGCAAGGGCGGCGACATCGAAAAACTGCGGCCCTTGATCGGTACGGGCGGCAGCATGACGCAGATATCGCTGACCGACATAGACGGCGACGCCATCGCCTTCCTTAAAGGCCTCTCGGGTGATCCGGATGGCCAGGAGATCCTTGCCATCCTCGAAGAGGTGCTCAATGCCGGTTATGTTCACCTCGATGCCGGCAAGCCGGAAGAACTCTATGTGTGGCCGTATTTCTTTGCCATGCCGTTGGACAAGCTGGATGCCAAGCAGCGGGTCGAACTGTTCAAGATCGTCACCGCTGGCGATTTCGACGACATGAAGCAGTTCGGCGCTTACATTTTCTACCGTGTCGGCATTACGCCCACCGGACAATGGACCTTCTTCGTCGCCGGGGATTGAGTTCCGCCAGCTATCGACGCGGTCCCTCGTCGATTCCGGCATCCGGCCGAAAGGAACTTCAGACAGTGGTCAAAAGGATGCCGTGACCAAACTTATCTGCCAGAGTCTGGATAAGCAGCTTTTCACGCGTCGAAAGCCGCTTTTGATCGACAAAACGCCAATTTCGCTCGAATAGCGCAAATGCCTCCCCGGCTGGAATCGAGCGCACAGGGTCGCGATTCCAAGCAAGTGCACCAAGCTCTGGAAACTCGGCAGGGACAATCATGGGCGCGATATCTGCGTTCATAGCCCTCTTAACTTAATGGATCGCCGGTTAAAATCCGACGCTTGAACCAGCTATCCAACCAATGCCTCGGAAAACTCCACCGCTTTGCCCTGGCTTGGCGTGGCGATCTCGCCTTCCCACATGACGCGGCGGCCGCGAATGACGGTGCCGAGCGGCCAACCGGTCACTTCTCTCCCGTCATAAGGCGTCCAGCCGGCTTTCGAGCCGGCCTGCGCGTTGGTGATGGTTTCGCGCCGCTTCATATCGACGATGGTGAAGTCGGCGTCGTAGCCGGCGGCGATGCGGCCTTTTCTAGCCATGCCGAAGATACGCTGCGGGCCGTGGCTGGACAGGTCGACAAAGCGTTGCAGCGTGAATCGGCCGGCATTGACGTGGTCGAGCATGATCGGCACCAGCGTCTGCACGCCGGTCATCCCCGAGGGTGAAGTCGGATAGGGCTTTGCCTTCTCGGCCAGCGTGTGCGGCGCGTGGTCGGAGCCGAGCACGTCGACGATGCCTTGCGCGATGCCGTGCCAGACGCCATCGCGATGGCGCGCGGCACGCACCGGCGGGTTCATCTGGATCAGCGTGCCGAGCCGCGCATAATCGTCCGCGCTCAGCGTCAAATGATGCGGCGTCGCCTCACAGGTCGCGACATCCTTGTGCTGTTCGAGGAATAGGATCTCCTCGGCCGTCGAGATGTGCAGGACATGGATGCGGGCGCGAACATTGCGCGCGATGCGTACAAGCCGTTCGGTGCAGCGCAAGGCGGCGATCTCATCTCGCCAGACCGGGTGCGATGACGGATCGCCATCGATGCGTTCGTTCAGACGCTCGCGCAGCCGGAACTCGTCCTCGGAATGAAAGGCTGCGCGACGGCGCGTGTTTCGGAGGATCGATGCCACGCCCTCGTCGTCCTCGACCAGCAGATCGCCGGTGGACGAGCCCATGAAAACCTTGATCCCGGCCGAGCCCGGCAGCCGCTCGAGCTCGCCGACATCTTTCGCATTCTCGCGGGTGCCACCGACCCAGAATGCGAAATCGCAGTGCATGCGACCGCTGCCGCGCCGAACCTTGTCGGCAAGCGCTGCCTCGCTGGTGGTCAAAGGATTGGTGTTGGGCATCTCGAACACGGCGGTAACGCCGCCAAGCACCGCCGCGCGCGAACCCGTTTCCAGATCTTCCTTGTGCTCCAGTCCAGGTTCACGAAAATGCACCTGGCTGTCGATGACACCCGGCAGGATATGCAGGCCGCGGCAGTCGATCGTCTCGCCGGCCGAAGCTTGGCGGAGATCGCCGATGGTGGCGATGCGCCCGTCCTTCACGCCGATATCGCGGACCCCTTCGCCATCATGGTTGACCACTGTGCCGCCTGTCAGGATGAGGTCGTAGATCATGGCCATGCTCTCTTGCGGGGGGAGTGCCAGCGGCTTACGTAAAGGCCGACCATTTTGCAAGATCAGGCTGCTTTCCGCCCATGCCCTTTGCCCAGCTCAAAGACCGCGCCCTCATTTCCGTCTCGGGTCCCGACGCCAAGCATTTTTTGCAGAACATCCTGACCACCGATCTCGACATATTGGCACCTGGCGAGGCGAAGCCCGGCGCGCTGCTGACGCCGCAAGGCAAGATCCTGTTCGATTTCCTCATCTCGCGCGCCGGCAAGAATGCATTCCGGCTCGAATGCCGTGCCGATATCTCGGACGATTTCATGCGCCGGCTGACGCTCTACAGACTGCGCGCCAAGGTCGAGATTGCCAAATCCGATCAGGCGCTTGTCACCGTCGCATGGGGACCGGAATCAACCCCCTCACAATCCGATTCAACGGCGGTGACAGACACGCGCTTTCCGAGCGGCGCCGTCGCGCGCTCCTATAGCAAAACCGATGATCGAAGCGACCTCGCCGCATGGCACGCCTTCCGTATCGCCGGCGGTGTTGCCGAAAGCGGCAGCGACTACCAACTTGGAGACGCTTTCCCCCATGACGTGCTGTTGGACGAAACCGGCGGTGTCGGTTTCAGAAAGGGCTGCTATGTCGGCCAGGAGGTCGTCTCGCGCATGCAGCATCGCGGCACGGCCCGGCGGCGCGTACTGATTGCATCGGCCGACAGGTCCCTACCCGCATCAGGCACCGAGCTAACCGTCGCGGGACGGCCGGTTGGCACGCTCGGCTCGACTGTCGGCACGACAGGTCTGGCCATTGCCCGCATCGACCGGATCAAGGCGGCGATCGACGCCGGTCAGCCGATCATGGCCGGGGACGCCACCGTTTCACTTGCCATCCCGACTTGGGCAAAATTCGCCTTCCCGCAGGAAGCCGTCAGCGCGGAGGAGGCCTGATGGCGGCCGACCGTGTCGGCGCGCCGGCACGCGCCTGGCAGCGTATGCTATCGGGCCGCCGACTCGACCTGCTCGACCCCTCGCCGCTCGATATCGAGATTTCGGACATTGCGCATGGGCTCGCCCGCGTTGCCCGCTGGAACGGCCAGACCAGCGGCGAACATGCCTTTTCGGTTGCCCAGCACTCGCTGCTGGTCGAGGCGCTGTTCTGCGATCTGGTGCCTGAGGCTTCGCCCGATGCGCGGCTGGCCGC
Organism: Mesorhizobium sp. M0830; assembly: GCF_040319965.1. NCBI lineage: Bacteria > Pseudomonadati > Pseudomonadota > Alphaproteobacteria > Hyphomicrobiales > Phyllobacteriaceae > Mesorhizobium > Mesorhizobium sp. M0830. The sequence goes on from NZ_JAMYOR010000037.1 coordinate 29,855, forward strand.
GCTGCTGCACGACGCCCCCGAATATGTCATCGGCGACATGATCTCACCGTTCAAATCGGTGATGGGCGGAAGCTACAAGGACTGTGAGTTGCGGTTGCAGCGCGCCATCCATCTGCGCTTCTCGCTGCCGCCGGAACCAGCTGCCGCGCTGCGCAAGGAGATCAAGCGCGCCGACCAGATCGCCGCCTATTTCGAGGCGACGCTGCTTGCCGGGTTTTCGACCGCCGAGGCGACCGAATTCTTCGGCCGTCCGCGCGGCTTCAATGCCGACCGCTTCGACCTCACGCCGCGATCGGTGACCTGGGCGCAGAATGCGTTCCTGAAGCGGTTTTCCGCCATCGAGAGGTCGCGGCATCAGGCTTCGGCGTCCGCGGTCGGCTAAAACGCTAAATTAACCGGCGGAGACCACAGTAGCTCGTTCGATGACGATCCGCAGGCGCCTCATGCCCGTCGCTGATGCCAAGGGTGGTTCGGCCGTCCCGGATCGGGAGCCCGAAGGCATGGATCGCTCGCGCCATATGGAAGACGAACTGCGCGAACGGAACGAACGTTTTTCGGCCGCGGTCGAAAACATGTCGCATGGCCTTTGCATGTTCGACGCCGACGAGCGGATGATCATCTGCAACGGCAATTATATCAACATCTTCTGTCTCGACCCCAAGGTGATACGGCCCGGCATCCCGTTCCTCGACATTCTGCGCCATAGCGTCGACATAGGCATCGCCTCGGAAAGCGCCGAACAGCTCTACGCCATCCGCAAGCCCTATATCGACCAGGCGAAACCCTCGACCTATGAGGAGACGTTGTCGGATGGTCGCATCATCAACATCTCGCATCGCCCGCTGGCTCTGGGCGGCTGGGTCTCGATCTACGAGGACATCACCGAACACCGGCGCGCCGAACAAGAGCTCAAGGAGCAGCACCGCCGCTTCGACGCCGCGCTCGCCAACATGTCGCAGGGCCTGCTGATGTATGACGCCGATGGCAAGATGATCGTGCGCAACGGGCGCTTTCTGGAACTCTACAACGTCACCGCGGCGGACTTCCCGCTCGGGACGACGCACCGCGACGCACTCGAACGATTGCTGGAACTTGGCATCTATACGAAGATCGACGTCGATAGCGAAGTCGCCAAAACCGAAGCCTGCCTGGTGGCAGGGAAAATGCATTCGGCGTATCGGCATCTTACCGACGGCAGGACGATTCTGGTCACACGCCAGCCGATGAGCGGCGGCTGGGTGGCGACCTTCGACGACGTCACCGAACGCCGCCGCACCGAAGAGCGCATGACACATCTTGCGCATCACGACACGCTGACCGGGTTGCCCAACCGCCAGATGTTTCGCGAACGCCTCGATCTTGCGTTGGAAGACCCGGCGGCTACGCCGCTAGCAATCTTCTCGCTCGATCTGGATCGCTTCAAGGCCATCAACGACAGCTGGGGGCACCCGGCCGGCGACTGGCTGCTGAAGACCGTGGCCGACAGGCTGCAGCGTTGCCTGCGCAGTGAAACGGATGTCGTCGCCCGTTTCGGCGGCGACGAATTCGTCATTATCCAGTTCAATTTCAAGGGTATCGCCGATGCTGAGAAACTGGCGAAGCGGATCGTCGAAACGATCGCAAAACCCTTCCGCGACAAGAGCCGCGATATGCATGTCGGCATCAGCATGGGCATCGCTGTGTTTCCCGACGATGGCAGCGACGCCGATACGCTGCTGAAAAACGCCGATACGGCGCTCTACCGGGCGAAGAGCGAAGGGCGCAATCTGTACCGTTTTTTCGAGCCCGGAATGGACGCCATGGTGCGGGCACGACGCGCACTCGAGACCGACCTCGAGGCAGCGCTGCCTCGACAGGAGTTCGATCTCGATTTCCAGCCCATCATGAACATCGCCTCCGGTGAGATCGTCGGTGCCGAAGCCTTGATGCGCTGGCATTCGCCAGAGCGGGGCACGGTGGCGCCCGACAAGTTCATTCCGGTCGCCGAAGAAATCGGACTGATCGTGCCGCTTGGCGAGTGGGCGCTGAGAAAGGCTTGCAGCGCTGCGGCAGGCTGGCCAGCCGGCCTGCGCATCGCGGTCAATGTCTCGGCCGTGCAGCTCAAAAGCGGCGACTTTGCCCGTAGCGTCGTCTCGGCTCTCGCCTTTTCCGGCGTGCCCGCCGACCGGCTGGAACTGGAAATCACCGAAACCGTGCTGATGGATGAGAGTGAAGCCGTGCTGAGGACATTGCGGCAGTTGCGCGGGCTCGGCATTCGCATCGCGCTCGACGATTTCGGCACCGGCTATTCCTCGCTCGGTTATCTCAGGCGTTTTCCCGTCGACAAGATCAAGATCGACCGTTCGTTCATCCACGATCTGGGCAATCGCGACACTGCGGCGATCGTTCGCACCGTCATTGGGCTGGGTGCCGAGCTTGGCATCACCGTCACCGCCGAGGGTGTCGAGACCGAGGCGCAGCTCGACATGCTGAGAGGCAATGGCTGTAACGAGGCGCAGGGCTATCTGATCGGCGTGCCGTCAAAGGCGGCCGATATTCAGCGCCTGTTAGAATCCCGTTCGGTGCATAGCCAAACCGGGTGAGCCGGCCTTCATCAGCGTAGCATCTCGAAGTATTTGCCGTGGAAGCTGACAGAGCTCGGCTCGACCACCTTCAAATGCCCTCCAATCAGCGTATGAAACTGCGGCAGTTGATGAGAAGGCGCACCGCGTGATGCTCGGCATGCAACTCTATGCGGTTATGTCAGCCGCGATGTGGTGCACGCGGAGCTCGCCCGGTCCCCATCACGAAAGGTGCGGTAGATCTCCTTGCGATCGCAGCCGGCAAAACCTCGAAGCCCGGTTGACTACCGCCCAGGTCGATCCAGCCGCTCCAGGAACCACTGCGTCAGCCGCACCCAGACTTCGTCCTTTTCGCCGGAGTCCTCCCAGCCATGGTCGAGATTGGGATTGTCGTTCACTTCGATGACGAAGACGCCGTCCTTGGTTTCCTTGAGGTCGACGCCATAGAGCCCGTCACCGATGCAGCGCGCCGCCTTTACCGCCGTCTCGACGACATGCGCCGGCGTTTCCTTCAGCGTGAAGGTCTTGATGCCGCCCTGGTCGGGCTTGCCGTTGGCCTTGTGATTGACGATCTGCCAGTGCTTCTTGGCCATCAGATAATGCACGGCAAACAGCGGCTGGCCGCCGAGCACGCCGACGCGCCAGTCATATTCGGTCGGAATGAACTTCTGCGCGATCAGAAGATCGGAATCCTCCAGCCATTCGGTGGCGAGCGTCTTCAGTTCATCGAAGTTGGCGCACTTCTTGACGCCGCGTGAGAAAGACGAATCCGGGATTTTCAGCACCAGCGGAAAGCCCAGTGTCTGCGCCGCCAGTTCGAGGTCCGAGGTACCGGCGATCATCACCGTCGGTGGCACCGGGACCTTGTTGTAGGCCATCAGCTCGTTGAGATAGACCTTGTTGGTGCAACGGATCATCGACAACGGATCGTCGATGACCGGCATGCCTTCCTGCTGGGCGCGGCGGGCGAAACGATAGGTGTGGTTGGAGATCGAAGTCGTCTCGCGGATGAACAGCGCGTCGTAGTTGGCGAGCTTGGCGAGGTCCCGCTTGGTGATAGGCTCGATTTCGACGCCCATTTTTTCGGCGATCTTGGCCCAATAGCGCAGCGACGATATCTCCGACGGCGGCAATTCCTCATGTGGATCGACCAGCGTGGCGAAGGTGTAGCGCGCCGGCGTGCGGCCCTTGGTGTCGCGCCACTCGCGGTTGGTGTAGGTCTCCAGGCACTGGATGAAGCTTTTTTCCTCGTCCTCGGTCATGCGCGCCAGCGGATGGAAGCCGATCTTGCGGATCGAGGCCCATTCGGCGCTGTCCTTGATGTGGACTTCGAGCGCCGGTGCGCGGAACCAGTCGAACAACAGCTTGGCGAAACGGTCCCAGATTTTCGACGGCCCGATGCCGAAGAAGATGCAGACTTTTTGCGGGAAGGCGCCGCCGAGGTCCTTGCGGCATTTGTTGAGCGCCAGCTCCAGTTCCGGCAGCGCGTGCTCATAAAGCTTGCGCTCCGACAGGTCGATCATCGTCTCGACCGTCGGGATCACCTTATGCCCGCGCGAGCTTGCCAGCAGCGAGGCATAGTAGCCTCGGCTCTGGTAGGCGTAGTTGTTCGAGAGGTTGATGACTTTCGGGCGCTGGCCGCGAAACAACGAAGGATGCGCGAGATAGTCGCGATTGGTGATGATCTTGTGTGGTGTCGCCACCTGGTCGAGATCGCTCTGCCTGCCTGTAAGAATAACCCAGGTCATTGTTATCAGCGCTTTCCCAGAGTGATGGCGGCACGCAGTCCGTCGCGGCCAAACTGCGCCATGTTCATGAAGATGCCGTAAGGCACGGGAATATTGGCGGCATCAAGGATGGTCTCCTGCCTTTCGTCCTCGACCCAAGGATCGTGGATCAGGATATGGTCGCCGTCATCGCCGATCGCCAGCACCCAATGCGGCACCTTCTTTCCGAACATCAGGAAGCCGCTGATCAGCACCAGCACCAGTTTTCCCCCAGCGATCGCGGCCCTGATATCGTCGATGGTGAACGGACGGTAATTCACCGGGATGCCGTAAAGTTCCGCGCGCCGGCGAAAGTCGACCTGGGCCAGTTCCATCACCCGGCGCTTGTCCTCGCTGCGCACCGATTGCAGGAACAGCGCGCCGTAGAAGGAGACGTAGACCTCCGCCGCAAGCCCGCTTTCGTACCCCGAGACAGCAAGGCCGAAAGGCTCACACCCGCCCGGCCCCGACATCATGAAGACGGTCGTCGCCTCGCGCCACAGGCGGATTTCCATGACCGGATCCGGCACGAAGCCGCGATCGAAATTGGCCATGGCCATCATCAGGCAGCACGGGCCGCAAGTGAATTCGCAAGTCTGCTGGTAGAACGGCACCTTGGTGGCGATCGGAACGTCGCCGCGCAAGGTCTTTTCGTAGCGCAGCGCCGTCTCGCCATCCTCGTAGTAGCCTGGTTCGCGGCCGATCTTGCGATAGCCGGCTTGCTCGTAGATGCGGATCGCGCGGCTGTTGTCCTCGCGCACCTCGAGACGCAGCATCATGCGATCGTGTTCGAAGGCGGCCTCTTCGGCGGATCCGAGCAGCATGCGGCCGACACCTAGCCCACCGAAAAACGGACCGGTGGCGATCGAATAGAGGCGCGCCACGCCGCTTCCCTTGCGAAACAGCACGATCGCGTAGCCGGCCAAGCGGCCATCGACTTCGGCGACCAGGGTCTCGGCGGTTTCACGTTCGATAAACAGGCGGAAGGAGCGGCGGGAAATACGGTCGGTCGAGAAAACAGCTTTCTCTATGGCGGCGAGATCATCGACGTCAGACGCGCGGGCCGTGCGGATCTCGGCAGGCATGCGGCTTCAGAGAACCTCGATTGGTGGTGGGAAATGCCCTACTTGAAACGTTCAAGACATCAGTCGAAATACTGACGGCCAGAAAGCGCTATCGCACCTCGAATAGGGCCGAATTGTGACAGATTCGACAGCAGTCGGCGATGTAAAAACGCGTTGAACCAGATCACCAATATAGATCGGTGTTGCCATCAAAAGCGGCGCCTTTCAACTGGCCAGGCCGGCCAGAAGCTGACCATAGGCGCTCTTTGCCACGATGGCCAATTGCTCGCGCGGCAGCGAGCCGACGACGGCGCAGCCATAGCCCTTGTCCAGCCAGTAGACGGCCCGGGGACCGTCCTGCGCCGATGCATAAGTTCCCTTGGCGTTCTCCGCTGATTGTGCCGTCACGAAGAGAGATATGCGCTGGCCCTTGTCGTCCTCGTAGAGCAGCATCGCGGCCTTGCTCTCTCCGGCTGGCAGCAACCGGCCGCCGACCAACTGGAAACCGTTCGCGGTCAGGTCCGGCGCCACCAGCTTCAGTCCTACCCGATTGGACAGCCAGGTCTCCAGATGATCCTTGTCGCTGGCCGGCACTTCGACAGCATGCAGCTTTTCAGCGGCGAAGACGATATGGGCCGCGATTGCCTGCTCGGCCAGCCGATCCTCCGCCGGGTTCTCCTGCCCGATGCCATCGATGCCGGCAAGGTAGCCGCCAAGCCCGCCGGCGACCACAAGCACAGCAGCGGCCGCGGCAAGCCACCAGCGCGAGCGTGGCATCGCGACCTTGACCGGTGCCTCGCCGAGCACGACTTTGCGCAACCGCGCAGGCACGGGTTCGTCCAGCACTCCGGCGAAGGCGGCCTGCAACGCCGTCCGATCGGCGGTGAAGCGGGCGCTCTTGGCCTTCATCTCGGGATTGGCGTCGAGCCAGGCTTCGTAGGCGGCGCGCTCGTCGCTGGGCAACTCGCCATCGAGCGCCATGTGGATGTCACGTTCGGAGAAGTCACGGCGGATCATTTCTCGACGATCCTTATCGCGCGGCGACGCGCCGTGTCGTCCAGCAATCCGCGCAATTCCTCACGCCCGCGCGCGATGCGCGACATCAGCGTGCCGGCGGGCACGGCAAGAATGCTGGCGGCTTCGGCATAGGAGAAGCCTTCGATGGCAACCATGACCAGGGCTGCGCGGCGGTCGGGGCTGATCGCCTGCAACGCGTCGATGATCTCGCGCGAGGCGATGCTCTCCATCTGCTCGGACGGCTGGGCGACTGCCTCAGCGGCCGCTAATGGCAGCATCGCCGCCTCGCCGCGGCGGTTCACCTTGCGCATCTGGTCGATGAACAAATGATGCATGATCGTAAACAGCCACCTACGGGGGCTTTCTCCTGTCTGCCAGTTATCGAGCCGCACAAGCGCCCGCTCGAGGCAATCCTGGACGAGATCGTCGGCAGCGTCGCGGTCGCGCAAAAGCGAGCGTGCGTAGCGGCGCAGGCGCGGTATTTCGCCAAGGATTGCTGCCTTCTTTTCGTCCATGACCGCTGTTTCTGAGGTCACCATTGTTGATAGCGATTGAACGCGCCTTCCGAGCGCGGCGCAAGCGGCCAGCGCGAAGCGGTCCGCCGCCCCGGTCACCCAAGCAATGAGATAACGACATGACCGGCTAAATTATTCCCGGCAGAAAACTGAGAGGGTATCTCGTCTTTCCGCACGATAGACGAAAACGCATCCGGCAGAATTGAAAATCCGCCCGGGAGAATGTATATTCAAAATCGTATATTCTGTATATTCAACTTAAGATATACGTCTGACGAGGAAGCCGAGTATGTCGCTTTACATCCGTGATGACGAGGTCGACGCGCTGGCTCGCCAGTTGCAGTCTGCGATCAAGGCGCCGACAAAGACGGAAGCGGTCCGGATTGCCCTCAAGCGCGAGCTTGAACGGACGAACGCCGTCCTTCCATTGAGCGAGCGCATCAAGAAGTTTCAGGACGCTGCAAGCGCGCTTGGTCCTCGTGACCCGAACTTCGACATGAAAAAATTCATGGACGAAGGATGGGGAGAACCTGATGTTCCTTGATGCTTCGGCTATCATCGCGATCCTCCTGCAGGAGGCAGATGCGGACAGTCTGCTAGGAAAAGCTGAACGTGCCGACAAGCTCTATTTTTCTCCGAGCTCCGCATTCGAAGCGATCATTGGGATAGCCCGCAGTACATCCCTGGCGGAAAACGGCGACCAAGCCCTGACACCAGCAGTCTTAATCGATCGGTGCCAAACGATCGTTGTAGGCTTCCTGGCCGAGCTTAGAGCTGTAGAGATACCAATAGATGCACGAATCCGCGAACTCGCCATCAAAGCCGCTCGCGACTATGGCCGATATGTGGGCCATCCCGCCAAGCTGAATTTCGGAGATTGCTTCAGTTACGCGTGTGCCAAGGCTCACCGGATACCGCTGCTCTACAAGGGCAACGATTTTTCGCAGACCGACCTGGCTTGAGCCCTACCCGACTTCAGATTTGGCCGCCCGCGTCAGCAGCCGCTGATAGAACAGACCGATGCCGATCAGCACGGCGCCGAGGCCGATGAAGGACAGTGCCCTGAGCACACCTTCCAGCTCCGACATGTCGAAGATGAAAACCTTCAGCACGGCGATCGCGATCAGCGCGGCGGAGGCAATGCGCAGCACCTGCGACTTCAGCCATACGCCGGCGGTGAGCAGGGCGACGCCGATGATCAGCCAGAGCGCCGAATAGGTGTAGGTCTCCAACTGGCCGAGCCCGCTCCACAAGCCGATGAACTCGCCCTTGAACAGCCGCCTGACCGACAGTGTGGCATAGGCCAGGGCAAGCACGGCCGCCACCACGGACAGCATCTGCGCATACCATTTCGGCCGCTTGTCCCTGGTGTAGAGCGCCAGCCCGCCGGCAGCGATGGCCGGCAAGAGATAGGCGAGGAACAACAGGTTGAACACCGGGATCCGGCCGGTCGATTCGTCTGACAACAACGGGTTCAGCACCACGAAGTGCCGGATGACGATGAAGGCGACCGAAGCCACACCGGCGGCCATCGAACCATAGCGCAGCACCGAGCTTGGCGAACGCATGTCGATGGCGACCAGGATGGCGCCGGCGCCGATGGCGATCAGCGTGTAGATCGCCTGTTCGGCGAGCGTCATAGCACCCGTGTCGATGACGCCCCCATGCATGGCATGGCGCACCAGCATGGCGAGCGTCAGCAGCGCAAACAGTGCCGCTGCTGCTTCCATAGCCAGGCGCGGCCTGCCATTGCCAGCCATTGGTAGTGTGGGGGTGGTGCGCGCGAGCTGCCAGGCGGCGAAGCCGAAGGCCAACGCCGGCACACCGTAGCCCGGCAGCAGCCAGTTGAACACCGGTGTCGTGGAGAGGAACTCCGCACCGACGATGGTCGGGTCGAAGGCGACGCGGCCAAGCACTGCGATCACCGCGCCGACCGAAATCCAGCCGAGCACCGGATAGGAGCGCCAGCGCGTGGCCAGCGCCGGCACGATGGCCGCCGCACCGAGCAGGATGGTGGTCCAGCCGGAATCGAAAGCCATATGCAGCATCAGGAGACCGGCGACGGCCGCGCCGCCCAAGGCAAACGACACCACGATACCACCCTTGAGGGGCGGATCCTCGGCCCGCGCGATCCACTCGCCGCCGGCGGCGAAAACGACGACCAGCAGTGCCGCGACGGCGGCATAGACAAAGTCGCGGTCGAGATTGCCGAAGGTGAACCAGAGCGCCACCAAGATGACCAGCGGAACGATGACGCCCCATGCCGCCCATGAGGCGGGGCGGATCTGCGTTCCGGCGGCGAACCTGCGCGCGGCCCAGAAGCCGGTGCCGATGAAGACCAGGCCAAGTGCGATGCCTATGCGCATTGTCAGCGCATTGGACATGGCCACTGGCAGTCCATCGACGCCCAGCGCCCCGCCCGAAAGGTCGGAAACGATCGATGTTGGGGGGATAATGCCGAGGTAGATCAGCACGGTGACCAGTCCGGCGGCATAAAGCAGCGGCAGCGCCAGCGGGTGATAGAGCGCCACGGCCACCATTGCGGCGATCACCACCGCGCCCGGCAAGGCATAGCCGGCGGCGGCGAAGACCGGGTCGACCGACAGGCCCAGCGCCGAAAATGCGACGAACAGGCCAGGCACGATGGACGGCCAGTCGAAAACGCTGGCTTGCACGGCTTCATCGCCACGGCGGGCGAGCCAGACAAGGGCGAGCACGGCCAGCGTGACGGCGTCGATGAACAGGATGGCGGAGAGGTTCGCCTCCGGCGCATCGGTCATGTAGAGGATGGTCCAGGCACCGGTGCCGAAAAAGGCCGCCGCCATCAGCGCCTTCCAGTCGCGCATGCGGGCGATGATTCCGGTGGCGGCAAGCACGATCGCGAGATAACCGAACAGCGCCCAGGGATTGGGTGCCTGCGAGGCGACCAGCACCGGCGTCACCATGGCGCCGACGAGGCCAATGCCGGCCAGCGCCTGACCATGGACAAGGGCGGCGGCGATCGTCGCAACGCCGATGGCGCCGAGCAGCGTGAAGGCGAATGCCGGGCCGATGAAGCCATAAATGCCGTGCGCGGCATAGACGGTGCCGAACAGGATGAAGGCACCGGCGGCGGTCAGAATCGCTGGAATGTAGGCACCGGCAACGCCTTGCACCGGCACTCTAAAGCCTGTGCGACGGATGAACTCGCCGCCGGCGACCAGCACCAGGCCGAGCACCGCGGCCATGGTCAGCCTTACGCCGGGGCCGAAAATACCGGCCTCTATGGTGTAGCGGATCAGGAACAGGCCGCCCAGCGCCAGCGCGATGCCGCCGACCCAGACCGCCCAGCGGGTGCCGAGTGCCGTTTCGACATCCGACTGGCGGGCGGCTCTCGCCGGAGCGGTCGGCGCGGAAGGTTCCGCTGCCTTCGGTGCCGTCTTGCTTGGAGCCCATGGCCCGGCCTCCGGGGCTTCCTCTTCCGTGGCGGGCGACCGCTGTGCGACCACGGGCTCGCTTATCGCTGGCGAGGGAATGTCGGCCGCGACTGCTACGGCCGGAGCCACATCGGCGGGCGCGCTGTCGGGTGAGGCCCGTTCGGACGGCCTGGCCTTGGACGGCACGACGCCTGAAAGCACGAGGCTGCGCAGCGCGCCAAGCTCGCGCTCGATCAGGCCGATGCGGCTTTGCTGGCGCGAAACGATGACGAACAAGGCGATGATGGCGACAAGGCCGATCAGGCTCTCAAACATGGCGGTTCCCCCAAACCAGGCCGGTTTTCGCTGACAGTTTTAGTGACACTCAAATGCGGCGGCCAAACGGCCGCAAAACTCAAACTGCCGTCAGATTGGCGGCCGGAAAGATCGAGCATGTTTCGGTGCCGAAAGCCAGCAGCTTGCCGCCGGCATCCTTCAACGTCGCTTCCGATACGGCCAATGTGCGACCTTTGTGAATGACTTTGCCCTCGCAGACCACCTCGCCGGTTTTCGGCGTGATGGGTCGCGTCAAGTTCACCTTGAACTCCGCTGTCGTGTAGGCCTCGCCCTTTTCGAGCAGCGTCTGCACTGCGCAGGCCAGGGCCGAATCGAGCAGAGTCGCCGCCCAGCCGCCATGTACGCCGCCCAGCGGGTTGAGATGGCGCTCATTGGGTACGCCGCGAAACACGGCACGGCCTTCCGACACTTCGGTCAGCGCGAAGCTGAGCTGGAAGGAGATTGGCGGCGCAGGGTACTTGCCGTCGACGATGCGCTGCAGCAATTCCAAGCCGGTGTATTTCAGGATGTCGGCATGCGGAATGGTGCCGAGGCCGAGCAGCGAGACCCGGCCCGGATAAAGCTCGACCTCGCTCATGTGATGATTTCTCTGGCCGCATCCTCGCCGGCTATGGTCTTGCCGCGCGCATGGTGTTTGCGCAATGCGGCGAGGAAGCCGGCGCGAGCGTCGGGCGGCTCTATGCCGCGCGGCTCATAGACGTGGCGGGTTAAGAAGAAACCGGTCAGCTGGAAGGCGTCTTCGACATCAGTCGGATCCGCGCGCAGGCCGGAGCCGCGCTGCAAGAAGGCCGGCAGAGCCAGCATCTTGTCGCGCCATGGTGCGCCTGCTTCACGCGATACAGCGCGACCCGATTTTGGCGAGACATAGGCCAGGTCCTGCCGCGTGCCGGTAGCGGCGCATTGACTGAGATCGAGGCCAAAGCCGAGTTCGTCCAGAACCAGAAGCTCGAAGCGCGCCACCAGTTCGCCGGCGGCATCGGCATCGTCGAGATGGGCGATCATCACGGCAAGCGTTTCGTAGAGACCTTCATGCGCGTCGCGCTCGGGCAACAGCCGCAGATGCGCGGCCATGGTCTGCAGCCCGTAGACGGCGACGGCACTGTCCATCAGGCGGGCCGCGTTCATCTCTATCGCCTCGGCCTGGAACGTGCCGAGATGCTCGTCAAGGCGCGCCCGCCACAACAGGTCGACACGATTGCCCGGTTGGAGGACAGGCTGCTGCTTGCGCGAACGGCCGCCCCGAACAAGGCCGAGATGACGGCCATGCGTACGCGTCATCACCTCGAGAATGGCGCTGGTTTCGCCATGCTTGCGGGTGCCGAGAATGATTCCCTCGTCGCGCCATTCCATGCCCTAAGCATTTCACCGGTTGGATAGCGAAATCAAGGGTTGGGTTTGATGCTTGACGGGCTGATGCCGGCACAGCGCATAAAAAAACCGCCCGCAGCATATCGCTGCGGGCGGGCTGGTAAGGTCAGTCGATCCGTTAGAACGAGCGCTGGAAGCGGAGAATGCCGCCGACGCTGCTCTTCTTGTTAGCCTTGGTCCAGTTGTTGAAGTCGGCGTCCTCGAACTTACCAGCATTGAGGTAGTCGACTTCAGCCGTGACCGTAAAGCCGGGCACAACGGTATAGGCAACGTTAGCGGCGACGCCGAGGTTCTTCCAGTCGTCATAAGAGACCTGGGCGTTGAACGCGGTCTTGTCGTTGAACTTGTAGGTGCCGCCGCCCCAGACCGCCCAGTTGCCGCCCCACTGCTTGTAGAAGCCGCGACCACTGGCATCGATGGCGTTGCCCGCATTGTCGTTGAGATTGTCGTCCGTGCCGTAGCCGCCCATGATGAACAACGTCAGTTCCTTGCTCACGTTGACGTCCAAACGAACCTTGCCGGCCACTTCCTCGTAATTGCTGTCATAGGCGACGACGCCCGTGAGCGCACCCCAGTCGCCCTTGTACTTCAAGCCGCCGACGACATGCGGAACATAGCTGTCGATGGTGCCGACCTTGCCGGCGCCTTCTTCAAGAGAGACCAACCCCGTGAGACCGTTGCCTCCGTCGAAGTAGTACTGAACGACGTTGCTCTCCTGCCCGCCATACGGAACCAGCGTGTCCTGGACGACGTTGCCGGCGTAGCCGATGAACGTATCGAAAGCAGTATCGTCCTTGCCGACGCGCAGGCCGCCGAGCTGAATCCAAGCGAAACGCAGCGAGAGAGACTTGTTACGGCCTTGCCAGTCGTTCGCGTTGGTGGCGCTTTGATCAGAATAGTCGCCGCTGCTGTTGCCGTAGTTGAAGCGGGTCTCGGTGTAGGTCTTAAGGGTACCGAGCTCGGTCTCCTGACCGGTCCAGGTCTTCAGTGTGAAGCGTGTGTTCTTGTAATAGGTCGAATGAGTGCTGTCGCTCTGATGGTCAGGGACATGGTTGACACCATCAAGCGAGCCGGCATCGCCGACGCCGATGTCATAACGGACATAGCCGCCGATGCGCAGGCAGGTCTCGGTGCCCGGAATGTAGAAGTAGCCGGCGCCGTAGACGTCGCAGATCTTGACGTATTCGGCCGGTTCCGGTTCGGCGACGACGACAGCGTCCGCGGCGCGCGCGCCGCTGACCGCGACAAGTGCCGCGGCTGAGCCGAGAAGGAGGCTCTTGATGTTCATTTTCTGACCTCTCCAGTCAAAGTTTTAAATGGCTTTCGGATTTGTGGCTGGCGGCAATGTTTTCCCGCCTCATCCCCACAACGAAAAAGGTTCGCACCGCGCCCCCTTTTCGAGGGCGAACATACCCATCGATCTTCGGCCTTCAATGACGATTTGGGAAATAACGGTGATTCCTTGAAACAGTTTAATACCGTGTTGCACAAATAACACTTATGCATATCTCGATGGCACAATCGGCACGACGTCATATATTCAATATATATTTCGATAGTTTCGCGGCTAATCATATATTTCAACCAGAGAACGCTGAACAATATCGGCCCGTCCTATCAAAATAACGGAATCTTTCAGACATCAATCGGGGTTCTTGGCCGCATCGCCGTGGCGCGTCAGGCCCGCTGCGCGTGTTCGGCAAGCACTTCGTCGATCACATATCGGGATTTCTCAAACTCGACCGGATTGACGTCTATCTGCCCGGCAACGGTGATCAGCGCCTTCCAAAGCGTCCAGCCACGACCGCGCGCCCACATCGCCTGATCAGCCGGAACGCCGGCGCGGAACGCTTCCCGGCTTTTGCCTTCAAACAGCGTCCATGCGATCGCCAGATCGCAGGCGGGATCGCCGACGCCCGAGGTTCCGAAGTCGATCACCGCGCTGAGCCGGCCTTGCCTGACCAGCAAGTTTCCCCAACTGACGTCACCGTGGAACCAGACCGGCGCGCCGTGCCATGTTGCGGCAAGCGCTGCTTCCCAGACCGCGCTGGCGGCGGCGGTATCGATCTTGCCGTCGAGGGCAGCAATCGCTTGCCGCGCTTCGTTGTCATAGACGGTCAGCGGTCCGCCCCGAAAGAAGTTGTGCTGTGCCGGCGCCGGGCCGCCTGTGGGATCGATACGCTGCAAGGCAACCAGGAACGCGGCCAAATCCGTCGCGAATTGCGGCAGGCTGGCGATACGCTCCCGCTTTGCCGTCTCGCCTTCGATCCAGCGGTAGATGGACCAAGGCCAGGGATAATTTTCAGCCGGAACTCCCATCGCCAACGGCACGGGGATCGGCAGCGGCAGCAATGGCGCCAGCCTTGGCAGCCAGCGGTGCTCCTTTTCCACTTGCAGGGAATAGGCCGCGGCGCTCGGCAACCGCACGGTCATCTCGTCGCCAAGATGGAAGGTCCTGTTGTCCCAGCCGCCAAACTCGACCGGCCTGACCGCAAGATCCTTCCAGCGGGGAAATTGAGTGGCGACCAGTCGGCTGACAAGCGCTGTGTCGATGTTCAGCCTGCTGACCATGGACCGGAAGCGGATTTATTGAGCATAGTCTTTTCCGGGTCCCGCTTTTTCCATGCGTGGACCTTCAGGTCCGGATCCCGCATTAGCGCGGAAACTCGAGCCCCATCTCGCGGTAGCGTTCGGGGTCGTCGCCCCAGTTCTCGCGCACCTTGACGAACAGGAACAGGTGCACCTTCTGTTCGAGGATGCCGGCTATCTCCATACGCGCCGCTTGGCCAATGGCGCGGATGGTCTCGCCTTTGTGGCCGAGCACGATCTTCTTCTGGCTGTCGCGCTCGACATAGATCGTCTGGTCGATACGCACCGAGCCGTCCGGCTTCTCTTCCCATTTCTCGGTTTCGATATGCGAGGAATAGGGCAGTTCCTGATGCAGCCTGAGATAAAGCTTTTCGCGGGTGATCTCGGCGGCGAGCTGGCGCATCGGCAGATCCGAGATCTGGTCTTCCGGATAGTACCATGGGCCGGCCGGCAGAGCCTCAGCCAGATAATCGAGCACGTCCTTGCAACCGGAGCCGGTGAGCGCCGAAACCATGAAGGTGCGCTTGAACGGCACCCTTTCGTTGGCCGCCGCCGACAAGGCCAGCAGCGCCTCGTGTTTGACGCGGTCGACCTTGTTTAGGATCAGCACCATAGGCTGGCGCACATCTTTCAACCGTTCCAGGATGGCGTCCGCGTCGCCCCGGATACCACGCTCGGCGTCGATCAAAAGCAGCACGATATCGGCGTCCTTGGCGCCACCCCAGGCGGTGGTCACCATCGCCGTGTCGAGCCGCCGCCTCGGCTTGAAAATGCCGGGCGTGTCGACGAAAACGATCTGCGCATTGTCATGCGTGGCAATGCCGCGCACGATGGCGCGGGTCGTCTGCACCTTGTGCGTGACGATCGACACCTTGGCGCCGACCAGCTGGTTGACCAGCGTCGACTTGCCCGCATTGGGCGCGCCGATCAGGGCGACGAAGCCGGAATGCGTCGGGGCAGCTTCCATTGCCGGCTCTTCGGTAGCGGTCATGCCGCGCTCCCTTCTCTAGAGCGCCCCGCGCCCTCCGTTTTTTGAGCCGATGCGGTTGCCCAGACGCCTTCGCGCAAAAGAAACGCCGAAGCCGCTGCTTCTTCGGCGGCCCTGCGTGAGCCGCCGGTGCCGCTTATCGGCGCAAAGCCGCGGACCTGCAAGGACACCGTGAAGACAGGTTGATGGTCCGGGCCTTCGCGCCTTTCGATCACATATTCGGGGCGTGCATCGCTGGTCTTGGCAATCCATTCCTGCAAATCGGATTTCGGATTGAGCGGCTTTGTCACCACCGACCGCGAGCGCGGTTCCCAGTAACGCAGGACAAACCGCCGCGCGGCCTCGATGCCGCCGTCGACGTAGACCGCCGCGATCAGAGCTTCGACCGCATCCGCCAGATAGTTTCCGCCGGAGCCACGCGACCGCATCTTCAAGGCAGCGTCGGCCCGGACCAGATCCTCGAGCTGCATTTCGATGCCGATCTCGGAGCATGTTTTCGCATCGACCAGCGCGTTGAAGCGCGGCGCGATTTCACCCTCCGGGGCGTCAGGGAACCTTTCGAAAAGCATATCGGCGACGACGAGCCCAAGCACGCGATCGCCAAGGAATTCCAGACGCTGATTGTTGCTTGCCGCCTTGACCGCACTGGAATGCGTCAAGGCGGTCTCAAGCAAGCGGATATCTTTGAAGACGTGGCCGGTCTTGGCCTTCACCAAACCGGCCAGTGTTTCGCCTGTCGGGCGCTTCAAAGCCATCAATTGACGAAGTGGAACAGGCGCGAAGCACGCATCAGCGACGGCCATTTCCAGATTTCGAGCGGGCTCGCCTTGCCGGCGATAGAGAAGAAAACAAGATTGGCGCGGCCAACCAGATTTTCCGCGGGAACGTAGCCGACAGTGAAACGGCTGTCGGCGGAATTGTCCCTGTTGTCACCCATCATGAAATAATGGCCGGGCGGCACGTCGAATTCGCGCGTATTGTCGCCGATCGAGTTCGAATTCAAGTCGAGCGTGTCGTAGCTGACGCCATTGGGCAAGGTCTCGCGATAGACGTCGATAGGGCGCGATTCCTCGGTAATGTCGGGATTGTCGATCTGGCCGGTTTTCACGCGCGGCACGCCTTCGCCGTTGATGAAAAGCTGGCCGTCCTTGACCTGGATCTTGTCGCCGGGCAGGCCGATAACGCGCTTGATGTAGTCGACGGACGGATCCGGCGGGAACTTGAACACCACCACATCGCCACGCTTTGGCTCGGAGCCCCAGATGCGACCCGAAAAGATGTCGGGGCCGAAAGGCAGCGAATAGCGCGAATAGCCGTAGGACCATTTGGTGACGAACAGATAATCGCCTTCCAGAAGCGTCGGCCGCATCGATCCCGATGGGATCGAAAAGGGTTGGAACAAGAGCGTGCGGATGACCAGGGCGAGCAAAAGCGCCTGCACGATGACGCTGACGGTCTCGCCAAGGCCGCCGGATTTCTTCACAGTTTTTTCAGCCACGCTCATGTCGTCCTCGATTGTGCGTTGGATGGTATAGAGTCTCGGCGCGCGCTGGGCAACGTCAATGCCGGTCGTCAGATGCAATCAATGTGGCGCTTCTTCGACGGGCAACGCCTCGATGATCACAAAGGCTTGGGCGAGCGGGAAATCGTCCGTGATTGTGAGATGGATTGCCGCCCGATGACCGTTTGGCAGGATTTTGGCCAGCCGCGCCTGTGCGCCTCCCGTCAGCGCCATGGTCGGCGCGCCGCTGGGCATGTTGACGACACCCATGTCGCGCCAGAACACGCCCTGCGCCAGACCGGTGCCCAGCGCCTTGGCACAGGCCTCCTTGGCGGCGAAGCGCTTGGCGTAGGACGCCGCACGCGCCCGGCGGTTCTCGGAGCGGGCCTCTTCGACCTCGGTGTAGATTCTCTGGATGAAACGCCGACCGTGACGTTCCAGCGACTTCTCGATGCGTCTGATATCGATCAGGTCGCTGCCGATGCCGATGATCATCGTGCGGCGGAACCGATGCTGGCGCCAGGATGAGACGATTGCTGATGTCGGCGTGCACGCTCGGCCAGGCGCTTGCGCCGCTGCTCGCGGAAAGCGTTCATGCCCCAGCGCGTGACGCCATAGAACAGCAGTCCGAACACCAACCCGAGAGGAATCGCGCCGATCAGCATCGGCTCAAGGATAGGTTTCCACAATTGCGCAAAGGACAGGCTATGCAGCATCTCGCCCAGATGTGCCGGCGGCCCGTGCTGCGGCAGGCGATCATGCAGGATGAGCTTGCCTGTTTCCCAGGAGGCGCCCCACAGCAGAGGAAATGTCAGCGGATTGCCGAAGAACACCGCGCCGAGTGCCGCCGCGACGAGATTGCCGGCAATCACCCAGCAAAGGACGGCGGCGATGATGAAATGGAAGCCGACGGGAAAGAACGAAGCGAAGACGCCGGCAGCGACGCCGGCCGCCACCGCGTGCGGTGTGGCCTTCAGCCGCAGGATGCGTTTGGAAAAATATTGAAGGGAGCGCGAAAACGAGCGGCGCGGCCAAAGGTAGGTGCGCACCCGTTCGAATAGGCCATCAGGCTTGCGGCGTCGAAAAAGCACTCTGTTCCCGTTCCACAGGTTCCGCGCCGGCACTTTCAGCCGGACGTGACAGCCACATCTTGCGCTTGACGATCACCCTATGGCAATCGCAACCTTGATATAGCGACGCGCTGGCGGGAGAACAACCAAACCCTTTCGTGCGCGCTTGTTGCCGCCTTCGCGGTGGCAGTCCTTGCTTCGAACATTGGACAATAGCGGCGAATTTAAGGAACGGACAGTCGGATCGCCGAAAGGCGTAGCCTGGCCTGCGGCTATGGGAGGTATTCGCTGACCTCGATCAGATTGCCGTCCGGGTCGCGGAAATAGACCGACATCATCGGTCCTCGGGCCCCGACACGTTCGACCGGACCTAGTTCCACCACCACATCATTGGCAGCAAGATGGGTGCTGACTTCGCCCAACGGCCGGTCTGTGATCAAGCAGAAGTCGCCCGAGCCCGGCGTCGGCGCCTTGGCTTTCGGCTCGAAGGTGCGGCTAACCTCATGCACATTGATCTTCTGGGTGCCGAAAGCCAGTGCTGTCGGCCGGCCCGGCGTATCGATGCGTTCAAAGCCCAGCACGCGCTGATAAAAGTCACAGGTCACTTCCAGCGAAGCGACCGTCAACACGAAATGATCGATGCCGGCAATCATATCCAATTTGTTTTCATGCATCTCGTTACCCCAAAACCGCTCCACACTTTTGGGCGACATGGATGGTCAGATGTTGCGGCTGCCGGGCTTGATCGCCGGGATGGCGGCCAGCTCCGGCGGCAGCCGGTCGGCCGGATAGGCCGGAACCTCATATTCGGCGAGTGCGATCAGCGGCACGCCGACATCCGTCTTGCCGGCCGAACGGTCGATGATGCAGGCCGCGGCAACCACTTCGGCGCCAAGCTCGCGCAGGCACGCGACGGTCTCGCGGATCGACAGGCCGGTGGTGACGATGTCCTCGACGATGACGACGCGCGCGCCCTTGGTGATCTCGAAGCGGCGCAGGCGGAACTCGCCCCCTTCCCGCTCGACCCAGATCGCCGGCACGCCGAGATGGCGCGAAGTCTCGTACGCCGGGATCAGCCCGCCGATTGCCGGGCCGACGACGTAGTCGATCTTGCCGGGCACGCCAGCGCGAATCTTCTCGGCCAACGCCGTGCACAGCCGTTCGGTCTTGTCGGCATGCATGAACACGCGCGCCTTCTGCAGGAAGACCGGACTGCGCAGGCCCGAGGTCAAAATGAAATGCCCTTCCAGAACAGCACCGGCCTCGCGGAAAATGTCCAGCACTTCATCAGTGTTCATTGTTTGCTCCATGCGGTGAATGGTGAATGGTGGTGAGCACCTTCTTTCACTATTCACTATTCACTATTCACTATTCACTATTCACTATTCACTATTCACCCGTTCACACGCCGTGCGTCGCTGACGCTCGAATTATCCTTGAGCTGCGACAGCAGCCGGTTGAGATGCTTCAGATCCCAGACCTCGAGATCGATCAGCATCTCGGTGAAGTCGGGCGCGGTACGCACCATCGACAGCGTGTGGATGTTGGCGTCGTTCGATGCCACCACCTGGGCGATATCGGCGAGCGAACCCGGTGCATTGATGGCGGTGACCGAGACGCGCGCCGGAAAGCGTTCCTTGGTGCGCTCGTCAATGTCCCATCGCACGTCGATCCAGCGTTCTGGCTGATCATCGAAAGCCTGCAGCGCCGGCGACTGGATCGGATAGATGGTGATGCCGGTGCCCGGCTGGACGATGCCGACGATGCGGTCGCCAGGGACCGCGCCTTCCGGCGCGAAACGCACCGGCAGGTCGCCGCGCACGCCGCGGATCGGCACGGCGCCATCACGTGGCTGGTCCTTGTCCTTGCGCGCGGCGCGGCCCGGAATCTGGAATAGCATGCCGGCGGCATTGCGGATCTTCGACCAGCCCTCCTCGCGCGGCTTGGGTGCGGCCGTGGTGATGCGCTCGTCCTTGTAGTCGGGGAATACTGCCTTCATGACGTCGGCGGAGGCAAGCTCGCCACGCCCGACCGAGGCCAGCACATCCTCGATGTCCTTGCGCGCCAAGCGGTGCAGCACCTGCTTCAGGCTCTCCTTGGTGAAAGTCTTGCCGGCGCGCTCGAAGGCGCGTTCCAGGATGCGGATGCCGAGACCTGAATATTGCTTGCGGATGGCGTTCTTGGTGGCGCGGCGGATGGCCGAGCGCGCCTTGCCGGTGACGACGACCGATTCCCACGCCGCCGGCGGCACCTGTGCCTTGGAGCGGATGATCTCGACCTCGTCGCCGTTCTTCAGTTCCGTCATCAGCGGCATGATGCGGCCGTTGACCTTGGCGCCGACGCAGGTGTCACCCACATCGGTATGCACCGCATAGGCAAAGTCGATCGGTGTCGCGCCGCGCGGCAGCGCAATCAGCATGCCTTTCGGGGTGAAGCAAAATACCTGGTCCTGGAACAGCTCCAGCTTGGTGTTTTCGAGGAAATCCTCGGGATTGTCACCCTCGGCAAGCTGCTCGATGGTGCGCCGCAGCCAGGCGTAGGCGTTGGTCTCTTTCGAGATCGCATGGGCGGCACCGTTCGTCTTGCCGCCGGTATCCTTGTAGATCGAATGGGCGGCGACGCCGTATTCGGCAATCTTGTTCATCTCTCGGGTGCGGATCTGCAGCTCGACGCGCTGACGCGACGGCCCGACGATCGTGGTGTGGATCGATCGGTAGTCATTCTGCTTCGGTGTCGAAATGTAATCCTTGAAGCGGCCCGGCACCATCGACCATGTCGTGTGAATGGCGCCAAGCGCCCGGTAACAGTCCTCGATGGTGTCGACGACGACGCGGAAGCCGAAAATGTCTGACAGCTGCTCGAAGGACAGCGCCTTGGCCTCCATCTTGCGGAACACAGACCACGGCTTCTTCTGACGGCTTTTCACGCTGGCATTGATCGCATGCTTCTCGAACAGCCCCGACAGCGCCTTTTCGATCTCGGACAGCACACCCTTGTTGCGCTCGAAGATTTCGGCGAGCCGGGCAGTGACGGCGCGATGGGCCTCCGGATTGATGAAGCGGAAGGCGATCTCCTCGAGCTCTTCGCGCATGCCTTGCATACCCATGCGTCCGGCCAGCGGCGCATAGATCTCCATCGTCTCCTCGGCGATGCGCAGGCGCTTGGCCTCCGGCATATGGTCGAGGGTTCGCATGTTGTGCAGGCGGTCGGCGAGCTTGACCAGAAGCACGCGGACGTCTTCCGAAATCGCCAGCAGAAGCTTGCGCAGGTTTTCCGCCTGCTCGGCCTTCTTCGACACGAGGTCGAGCTTCTTCAGCTTGGTCAGTCCCTCGACCAGCTTGCCCATTTCGGACCCGAACAGCTCATCGATCTCGGCCCGTGTCGCCGTGGTGTCCTCGATCGTGTCGTGCAGCAGGGCGACCGCGATCGTCGCCTCGTCCATATGCATTTCGGTGAGGATGGCGGCGACTTCGAGCGGATGCGAGAAATAGGGATCGCCGGAAGCGCGTTTCTGGTGGCCATGCTTCTGCATGGCATAGACATAGGCCTTGTTGAGCAACGCCTCGTTGACGTCAGGCTTGTAGCGCTGGACGCGCTCGACAAGCTCATACTGACGCATCATGGGCGGGATCTCGCAGCGGTGAAATGATTGATGCGCCGCACTAGCGTACGGCGCATCTCCTAGATAGCCACGAAACTGACTGGACGGAAGTGCCGGAAACGTATTCCAGGCAGGCCCAGAGCGCTCGCTTAGTAGTCGTCACTCTTTTCCGGCGGTACCAGGCCCTCGATGCCGGCCAGGAGATCTTCCTCGGTCATGCGATCGAAGGTGATGTTCTCCTCGGTGTCGTCGGCGTCGGTGGCCGCGACAGCGGCGCCGGTCTGATCGGCAATCGCTTCGCCATCAGCTTCGGGCTCGTCGACCTCGACATGCTTCTGCAGCGAATGGATCAGATCTTCCTTGAGGTCGTCGGGCGACAGGGTCTCGTCGGCGATCTCGCGCAGCGCCACGACCGGGTTCTTGTCGTTGTCACGCGGCACGGTGATCGGTGCGCCCTGGCTGATCTGCCGGGCGCGGTGGCCGGCCAACAGCACCAGCTCGAAGCGGTTGTCGACCTTGTCGATGCAATCTTCAACGGTTACGCGGGCCATGGATGCCCCTTTCATGCGATGGATTTGATGGAAAACAGGCGCGGTCCATAACCCGAACGCCGCCAAAATACAAGCATCATGGCAATGGCGGGACTGCAGGGCGCTCATTCTCTGGGTCAAACACCCGATTCCGCAAAATCAGCCTGTACGTATGCGTTCGGTGTTCCGATCACAATTGCTTGCTGTGCTGCGACACGCCCTTGGATTGCCGCGAAACTGGCGCTATCTCGGATGGCATAGAGGTCAGCCGGTTTATTATGAGCCTGACCGAACGTCGCTATCGCATTTCGTTAAGACGGCCATTTATTTCGAGAAGGAATAATTTTCCATGTTCGACCCTCGTGAAAAAATCGCCCTATTCATCGACGGCGCCAATCTCTATGCGACGTCGCGCGCGCTAGGCTTCGACATCGACTATCGCAAGCTTCTGGCGAGCTTCCAGAAGCGTGGTTATCTGCTGCGCGCCTATTATTACACGGCGCTGGTCGAGGATCAGGAATACTCCTCGATCCGTCCGCTGATCGACTGGCTCGACTATAACGGCTTCAAGGTGGTTACCAAGCCGGCCAAGGAATTTACCGACTCGACGGGCCGCCGCAAGATCAAGGGCAATATGGACATAGAGCTCACGGTCGATGCGCTGGAACTCGCCGATGTCGTCGACCACTACGTCATCTTTTCCGGCGACGGCGATTTCCGCACACTGGTCGAGGCGCTGCAGCGGCGTGGCCGCAAGGTGTCGATCGTCTCGACCATGGCCTCTCAGCCGCCGATGATTTCCGACGATCTGCGTCGCCAGGCCGACCATTTCATCGACCTGACGACACTGAAGAACGAGGTTGGCCGCGATCCGTCCGAGCGGCCGGTGCGCCGGCCAGAGCCGGCCGAAGTCGACGAGGACGACTATTGAGGCCGGTCGCTTTGACCGCCCGTTCCGCATCCGAACCCGATCGCGATTGCCCGCTCTGCCCACGGCTGCATGATTTCATCGCCGAGTGGCGGCAGCGCGAACCGTCCTGGTTCAATGCGCCGGTGCCGACTTTCCTGCCGCCGGAAGGCGATGCCACGGTTCGGTTGCTTATCGTCGGACTGGCGCCTGGCTTGCGCGGTGCCAACCGTACCGGACGCCCTTTCACCGGCGACTTTGCCGGCGACCTGCTCTACTCGACCCTGATTTTGCACGGCTTTGCACGCGGCGAGTTCAAGGCTCGGCCGGATGACGGACTGGAACTGGTCGGCACGGCGATCACCAATGCGGTGCGCTGCGTCCCGCCGGAGAACAAGCCGGCGGGCGCCGAAATC
This sequence comes from Mesorhizobium sp. M0830, assembly GCF_040319965.1. Classification (NCBI taxonomy): domain Bacteria; kingdom Pseudomonadati; phylum Pseudomonadota; class Alphaproteobacteria; order Hyphomicrobiales; family Phyllobacteriaceae; genus Mesorhizobium; species Mesorhizobium sp. M0830. The sequence continues at coordinate 53,500 of NZ_JAMYOR010000037.1, forward strand.
GCCACATGCCGTACGTTCCTGGTGCCGACGATTGCCCGGTTCCCCAATTTGCGCGCCGTACTGGCGCTGGGATCGATCGCGCACCAGTCGACGGTGCGGGCACTGGGTAGGCGTGTCGCCGCCTATCCGTTCAAGCATGGCGGACAACTGCCGGCCGGGGACATCACGCTGTTTTCGAGCTATCACTGCTCACGCTACAATACCAATACCGGCGTGCTGACCGAGGCGATGTTCGTTGGTGTTTTCAGCCAGATAGCGACATTCCTGCGGACGTAGCGGATGTTCTGCGGGGAATAGAATCTGGCGTCGGCAGACTGTCAGCGCAGCGGCGCAGACAGCACGTTCAACACCGCTGGCCCACCCTGCAGCACATTCAGGTCGACATCGCCATCGATGCCGTCGACGCGACCCCTGTTGTGGTATTGCCACAAGACCCAGTCGTCACGGTCCGGCTGCTGAAGCAATGAGCGAAGCCAAAGCGGGCGCGCAGTGATGCGCCCGGCATAGGTCCGCGCGGCCTCGTCGGTCAGATAGATGATTGCCGGCTTGCCGAACGCCGCCTCGACAGGCGAGAGGAACGCCGCCAGTTCGGCGCTAAGTTGCTCCGGAGTTGGTCGCTGCGGACAGTTGCCGCCGAACTCGATGTCGACGACCGGCGGCAGCAAGGGCCGATCGCGCGGTACCACCGAGATGAAATTCTTCGCCTGGTCGCCACCTGGCCGGCAGAAGGTGAAGAAATGATAGGCGCCGACAGCCAGACCGGCAGCCCGGGCCTCTTCCAGATTCCTTGCGAAGGCATCGTCGATGTGGTCACCACCTTCCGTCGCCTTGATGACGGCAAAGGCGACATCGTCGGCGGCAACGCGCCGCCAGTCGATCCGGCCCTGATGATGGGAGACGTCAATGCCCCTGACCGGATATCTATCGCGGTCCGGCGAGAATGACCTGAAATAGAGATAGCCGCCCGCTGCGACGAAACATACCACGGCAAGGCTGGCCAAACCCAAGAGGACAATCCGGTTCTTCAAACGAATGGCCCCAGCCTACCCGCGCTGTTTTACCTACCCACGCTCTTTCAAGAGCCGACCCTTCTCGCGCGACCAGTCGCGCTGCTTCTCGGATTCGCGCTTGTCGTGCAACTTCTTGCCGCGACCGACCGCGAGCAGCAGCTTTGCGCGGCCCTGATCGTTGAAATAGATTTTCAGCGGCACCAGGGTCATGCCTTCGCGGTCGACGCTTTGCGCCAGTTTCGCCATCTCGCGCTTGTTGAGCAGCAGCTTGCGGCGCCGGCGCGGCTCGTGATTGAACCGGTTGGCCTGCAGATATTCCGGCAAATACGAGTTGATCAGCCAGATCTCGCCGCCTTCGACCGAGGCATAGCTGTCCTGGATGTTGGCCTGGCCCTGGCGCAGCGACTTGACCTCGGTGCCGGTCAGCACCAGACCGGCCTCGACCGTGTCGAGCACCTCGTAGGAAAACCGCGCCTTGCGGTTTTCCGAAACGGTCTTGTTGTTGGGATCGGCTTTTCTGACTTGATTCATGATGTGGAGAGGTGGCGCCTCATCGCTAATTAATCAAGCCGGCGTGCTTCATCGCCGCATCGATCTTCTCTGCGGTCGATTGTTCGATCGTGACCAGCGGAGAGCGCAGCACATTCTCGACCTTGCCCAGTTGAGACAGCGCATATTTCGCGCCGGAAACGCCAGGCTCGACGAAGATCGCCTTGTGCAGCGGCAGCAAACGGTCCTGTAGTTCCAGTGCCTTCGCGCTGTCGCCGGACAGGGTCGCCTCCTGGAATTCGGCACACAGCCGCGGCGCGACGTTCGAGGTCACCGAGATGCAGCCGACGCCGCCATGTGCATTGAAACCAAGCGCCGAAGCGTCCTCGCCCGAAAGCTGGATGAAGTCCTTGCCACATGTCGCGCGCTGCTCGGAGACCCGTTCGACCTTGCCGGTCGCATCCTTGACGCCGACGATGTTCTTGAAGTCGTGCGCGAGCCGGCCCATCGTCTCCGGCATCATGTCGATCACCGAGCGCGGCGGGATGTTGTAGATGATGATCGGCAGCTTGGTCGCCCTGGCGACAGCCGCGAAGTGCTCGTACAGGCCGCGTTGTGTCGGCCTGTTGTAATAGGGCGTGACGACCAGAGCGGCATCGGCGCCGGCCCTCTCGGCATATTGTACCAGGCCGACGGCTTCCTCGGTATTGTTGGAACCGGCGCCGGCGACGACCGGAACGCGTCCCTTGGCCACCTCGATGCACACCTTGACGACCTGGCGATGCTCGTCATGCGACAGCGTCGGCGACTCGCCGGTCGTGCCCACGGGAACCAGTCCCGCCGTGCCCTCCGCGAGTTGCCATTCGACGAACGCGCGAAAGGCTTTCTCGTCGAAACGCCCGCTCTTTTCGAACGGTGTCACGAGCGCAGTAAGCGAGCCTCTCAGCATATCGTCCAACTCCTTGGGACTTCATTGTTTATGCAGGCCATCGTCCCAAAACCGGTATCCAGTTCTTGGGCGACATGCATCGGTGTTTTGTCGTGCGCGCCTTCTAGCCGAAAGCGAAGCGGCGCACCATAGTCTCGACATTGTTGCGCGGCAAGCATTGCCATGGTGTCAGCGCGCAATTCGAACGGCCTCGCTAACTCTTTGTTTACGAGCTCTTCACGACCTAAGTTTAGGCTTCGAGCCTTCTCGGCCTGCTGGTAGAATGCCAGGACAGGGAAAGACGTAAAGATCATGCTGGCCAGTCGGCCTCACCTCTTAGCGCTGCTTGGCGCCACGCTCTCGCTGATGCCGGGCATGGCGATCGGCGGTAGCGTCGATGTACAGCTCACTTCGGCCATTCCGTTGCCAAGCTCGGCCATTCCGATGCCCGGTCTGCGGGACAAAGCGCAAGAAGATACCTCGCCCGGCGTCACCCTTTTGAAGAGCGGGCTGGATGCGCTAGCGGCTGGCGACAGTACCAGCGCCCGTGCGGTGCGCGATGCCCTTCCCGCCCATTCGCTCGACCAGCACATCCTTGCCTGGGCGATCGCGCTTTATGGCGGCGACAAGGTTCCGAGCGGCGACATAGCCGCCGCGGCGAAGATGCTGCCCAACTGGCCGGGCACCGTCGCGCTGCGCAAGAACAGCGAGCGCGCACTTTATCGCGAGAACCCTGCCGCAGACGTCATCATTGCGGCATTCGACGGCAGCCAGCCGCAGACATTCGAAGGCGTGATGGCGCTTGCCCACGCCTATGTGGCATCGGGCAACGTCAAGGCGGCGCGTTCGGTGCTGTCGCCGTTCTGGCGCACCGCGATCCTGGAGGCCAAGGACGAGACGGCGCTGATCAAGGAGTTCGGCAGCCTGATCCCGGCTGCCGATCACCGTTTCCGCATGGAGCGCATGTTCTATGCCGACCGCGCAAATTCCGCACTGCGTGTCGCCGATCTCGCCGGCGCGCGCCAGCTTGCGGACGCCTGGGCAGCGGTCGGCAAAAGTGACAAGAGCGCTGCCAAACTGCTGAAGGCGGTGCCGGCGGCACAACGTTCGGCCGGCTATTTGTTCGCGCAAGCCGAATATCGGCGCAAGCAACAGGATTTTGCCGGCGCCGCAGCCATTGTTACGCAGGCACCGACCGATCGCGATGCACTGGTCGATCCTGATGCGTGGTGGGTCGAGCGCCGGGTGTTGTCGCGCGAACTGGTCGACCAGGGCGACATGAAGACGGCCTACCGGATCGTCGCAAGCCACGCCGCCGAAAGTGCCACCGATGCGGTGGACGCCGAATTCCATGCCGGCTGGTACGCGCTGCGTGGCCTGAACGACCCCAAGCTCGCGGCAACGCATTTCGAGGGCATCGCCGACCTAGCGCAGGGGCCAATGACGCTGTCGCGTGCCTATTACTGGCTCGGCCGTGCGGCGGAAGTCGGTGGCCCGGGCAACGCCAAGGACTATTTTGCACGCGCCGCTGCCTACGGAACGACATTTTACGGCCAGCTTGCCGCCGAACGTGTCGGCCGGCAGGCGCTGAACATCGTCTATCCCTCGCCAAGTGCCGCCGACCGGCAGACTTTTGCCGGCCGCGAGGCGGTCAGCGCCATCAAGCGGCTGCAAGAAGCAGGCTACGACCGCTACGCCGAGACGCTCTATCGCGACCTTGCCGGGCAGTTGACCAGTCCGGGCGAACTGGCGCTGCTGGCTGTCCTTGCGGAAAAGCAGGGCAACCATTTCATGGCGCTGAAAATCGGCAAGATTGCCGGCGCGCGTGGCATCGATGTCGGCGCGCTGTCGCATCCGCTCGGCGTCATTCCCGATTCGGCCGATATTTCCGGCTCGGGCAAGGCGCTGGCCTATGCGATCGCGCGCCAGGAAAGCGAGTTCAATATCGGCGCCGTTTCGAGCGCAGGCGCGCGCGGGCTGCTGCAGCTGATGCCGGGAACCGCCAAGCAATTGGCGAAGAAGGCCGGATTGCAGTTTTCGCAGATGCGGCTGACCACCGACGCCGGCTATAATGCGACGCTGGGCGCCGCGTTCCTCGGCGAGCAGCTCGAACGCTTCAACGGCTCCTACGTACTGACTTTCGCCGGCTACAATGCCGGCCCAAACCGGGCCAGCCAGTGGGTGGCCCGATACGGCGACCCGCGCGGTAAGGACATCGATGCGGTCGTCGACTGGATTGAGCGGATTCCCTACACAGAAACAAGAAGTTACGTGCAGCGCGTGATGGAGAATTACGAGGTCTACAAGATGCGTATTTCGGGCAAATACGACATTGTTGGAGACCTGGTGAACGGGCGGAATTGAGGCATGATAGGTGTGACCGCCTTCTTGTTGCGGTATTTGCCCAGCGCTCTACATCTTTGAGTCGAGTCCCTTCACATCCCCCTCTGCCCTACCGGGCATCTCCCCTGCAAGTGGGGAGATCGAATGTCACGCCGGCCTTTGCCAATCTCCAACACCACAGGATGGGCTGAGCGCCGACGCTGCCAATCTTCCTCCTTGCGGGGGAGATGGCCGGCAGGCCAGAGGGGGTGCTGTCCCGCCAAATTTCAAAATTTCCCGCGCTACTTCCTTCAATTTGACCGTCCGTGCCGCCGCCTGTAGCAGTCGCAGACGATCTACACGACGGAGGAATCCGCATGCCAAACCACGAAGGCTTTTCCGATTTTTTCTATGCCTCAACGGATGGGCTCAAGCTTCACGCCCGGATTTATGGCGAGGCAAATGCCACAGGTTGGCCGGTCGTTTGCCTACCCGGCCTCACCCGCAATGCGCGCGACTTCCATGAGCTCGCGCTCTACCTTTCAGGCAGCGCGAAGCAACCGCGCAAAGTCATCGCTTTCGACTATCGCGGGCGCGGCCAATCCGACTACGACCCCGACATCGGCCACTACAATGTCGGCGTCGAGGCTGGCGACATCCTTGCCGGGCTGGCGGCGCTCGGCGTCAATGAGGGGGCCTTCATCGGCACGTCGCGCGGCGGGTTGATCATCCATGTGCTTGGGATGATGCGGCCGGCTACGCTGAAAGCCATTGTTTTCAACGACATCGGACCGGTGATCGAGGCGGCCGGGCTTGCCCACATCCAGTCTTATCTCGAGCGCGACCGGACACCGAAAACCCGCGCACAGGCGACTGCCGCCCAGCGCAGCGTGCATGGCAAGGACTTCCCTGCCCTTGCCGGGGCGGATTGGGATCGGATGGTATGGGCCCTCTGCCGCGAAACGGATGGTGGCCTGGTGCCGGATTTCGACCCGAAGCTGGTCGACACAGTTGCCAGTCTCGACCTGACGCAGCCGCTGCCTGATCTATGGCCGCAATTCGAGGCGTTGGCAGCGATTCCTCTGCTCACCATACGCGGCGCCAATTCGCAGTTGCTGTCCCCAGACACGCTGCAACAGATGAGAGAGCGCCATTCCAAGATGGAAGCGATAACCGTCGCGGATCAGGGCCATGCACCATTCCTCGAGACCAGCAGCCTGCCCGACGACATTGCAGCTTTTCTCGACCGGGCCGAACAGCAGAATAGCCCTGAATAAAGTCCAAGAATAAACAGCGTCCCGCCAAAACTACTATAGTATAGACTTGCTCTTCCAGTCGCTATTTGGCTTTTGCACTTTTCCTGGGCGCTTTCGGCAATTCCTTTGCCGCAGCGGCTTCGCCCCTTAGTTTCCGCGCTGCGGTCGGCGACGAAGGCACCGTCACAGGCGAGGAAAACACGGAGCCTTGCGCGCAGTTGCCGGCCGGCTGGGCCGATCGAGGCGTTTCCAGCACGATGACACAGCCGTCGAGATCGTTGGTGGCCAGATGCGCGTAGCGCATGGTCATCGACAGCGTCTGGTGGCCGAGCCACATTTGCACGCGCCTGATGTCGATGCCGCCCTGGACAAGACGCGAGGCGCAGGTGTGGCGCAATATGTGCGGCACCACCTGGTCGTCGGCGCCGAGGCCGACTTCGGCCTTTGCATCGTTCCAGATGGCACGGAACTGTGCCTGGCTGAGCTTGGTGAACGGTCCCTTGGGCCGGCGGCCTTCGGCGGGTGGCAGCTTGATGACCTCCTTGACCCGCTCGGTCATCGGAATGGTGCGGCTGCGACCGGATTTGGTGATCCAGAAACTGACGCGATGCTCCTGAATGTCATTCCAGATCAGCCCGAGCGCCTCACCGAGACGGCATCCGCTATCGACCAGGAAGACTGAAAGCCTATAAGCGTCCTCGCTGCGGCTCTTGATGGCGGCGAACAGCCTGGCCTCTTCGTCTCTCTCGAGGAAACGAATCCGCCCCGCCCGCTCCTTCTGGCGGCGGAACTCGGGCAGGCTGTGGATATCTCCCATTTTATGAGCCTTGCGCAGCAGTTTGCTGAGAGCAGCCATCTTTCGATTGATGGTTGCGTTGCTGTTGCCGCGCTGGCGCAAGGTGCCGATAAGGTTGTCCAGGGTACTCTGGTCAAAGGCGCTGAAACGCTCCCCAAGGAGAATTTCATCTATTTCGCCGATGAATGAGCTGACATTGTACTTATGCCGCCCATCATCCCACAATATGTCCCGGTATGCTAAAAAAAGCTCTCCGACCCTGCACGACTTTACTTCTCTGATCTTGTTGTAACTGTATCGTATCGTCGAATTTTGAGAAGAAAACATCGAAAAATGATCAGAGGGCTCACCCTCTTGAATCGCTTCGTTCGTCATCATTTGCCACACCCCCGAGTGGGATAGATCAGCCCTATCCGCTTGGAGGCGTCCTTTCAAGAGATTTGAATCACGCAGTTGTGATTTCATCCGCCCATCAGCGGATCCCACGGAATCACACACGGACCCTATTCAGCTACCGTTCCCCCTGTTCCTTCTGTTTTCCTTGACCCAGTCACGAAACAAAAACAGCCCGGGCGTTGAAACGCCCGGGCTGGATTTCACCTGTAAGGAGCCAGCCCTTAGAACGAGCGCTGGAAGCGGAGCATGCCGCCGATGTTGCTCTTGCTGTCGGCATTGGTCCAGTTGGAGAAGTCGGCGTCGTCGAACTTGCCTGCATTGAGGTAGTCGACTTCGGCCGTGACCGTGAAGCCAGGAACAACATCATAGGCGATGTTCGCTGCGACGCCGAGGTTCATCCATTCGTCATACGACATCTGAGCGTTGAACGAGGTCTTCTCGTTGAACTTGTAGGTGCCACCGCCCCACACTGCCCAGTTGCCGCCCCACTGCTTGAAGAAGCCGCGACCGCCAGCATCGAAGACATAGCTCGGATCCGACAGGTTGTCGTCGGAACCGTAACCGCCCATGACCCACAGCTGTATGGCGTCATTGACGTTCACGTCCAAGCGGACCTTGCCGGCGACTTCTTCGTAGTTGCTGTCATAGGCCACGACACCGGTGATGGCGCCCCAGCCCTGCGTGTACTTCACGCCGCCGACGACATGCGGAACGTAGCTGTCGATCGTGCCAGCGCCGTAGAAACCATCGGTGCCAGCGCCCGAACCTTCTTCAAGAGACAGGACTGCCGAGAAGCCGTTGCCGGCATCGAAGTAGTACTGGATGACGTTGGTGTCGAAATCGCCGTAGGGAACCAGCGTATCCTGGATGACATTGCCGGCGTAGCCGATGAACGTATTGAAGGCCGATTCGTCCTTACCGACGCGCAGGCCACCGAGCTGGATCCAGGCGAAGTTCAGCGAGACGCCCGAGTTGCCAGCAGGATTGCCAGATGCGGTGGCATAGCCGTTGCGATTACCGAAGTTCCAGCGGGTCTCGGTGAAGGTCTTCAAGGTGCCGAGTTCGGTTTCCTGGCCGGTCCAGGTCTTCAGCGTGAAGCGGGCCTTCTTGCGCCAGGTATCCTCCTCGGTGCCATCCTGCACGTCACGGGTCTTCGCGCCGTCGAACGAACCGACGTCGCCGCCGCTGATGTCGTAACGCACATAGCCGCCGATGCGCAGGCAGGTTTCGGTGCCGGGGATGTAGAAGTAGCCAGCGCCGTAAACGTCGCAAATCTTGACGTATTCAGCGGGTTCCGGCTCGGCGACGACGACGGCGTCGGCGGCGCGCGCACCGGAAACTGCGATCA